>CAYQAQ010000075.1:0-9825 GCA_964415495.1 uncultured candidatus Brocadiaceae bacterium
ATTCGGCTTCTTGCAGCACGGCATGGCGGGTGCGACTGACTACCACCAGCGGATCCGCTCCGACCGGATTCTCGGCGAAGAGCGCCGACGGATCACCGCGCAGCAGATCAGCGGGCATGCCAGGACCGGTGAGAATTCCCCAGCGGCGCAACCAGGCGGCCAAGTCTGCGGGCATGCGGTCATCGACGAAGGCAAGCAAGGCACCGCCGTCGATCAGATGCTGATCGAGGGCATCGATGGTCGTGCTGCCCAAAGGCCCGGTCGGTCCAGCCAGCACGACGAGGTGCCCGGGTGGAATCGCACCGCCACGAGCAATTTCGCTGCGGAATCCGGCCAGTTCGAAGGCGCGCAGCAAAGCATCGCTGCCATCGAGGCCGCCCGTTGGTGCCAATTCGCCGTGCCCGCTGAGAAAGCGCGCCGTCGGCGGATCGGGCTCAGCCAAGGCGAGCAGACCGCCGCCGATCTCGCGTTGTAGCACGCGTCGGGTGCCAGCGTTGACCGGGATCTTGAAGGCGCGCTCGGCGCGCGTCAGGTAAATCGCCGGATGCCCGCCATCGCCGTAGCGTTCGCGATGCGCCTGATAGAGCGGCTGATGCAGCACGGGGTCAATACGGCGCAGTGAGAGATTGGTGCTGGTGGCCGCGATCAATTCCAGACCTTCAGACAAGCTGCGTAAGGCGCTGCCGGTGTGTTCGTCGCTCCAGATCGCCACCAATTCCACCGGGGCGTCTTGCGCCGCGATGATGCGCAGCAGATCGGGATCGAGGGTATAGCGTCGATCAGGAGACAGATCGAGATCGGCCCCGACGCGATCAGCAACCGCAATGGCGAGCACGATGGCCGCGAGCACGGCAATGGTCTGACCACCCAGACCGGCCAAGCGCAAACGATCACGACGACGGAGGGCATCAGCCATGCAAGCGCCTCGCTTTCAGCGCCGCATGCGCCAGCACCAGCAAGCCTGCAGTGGCGCCGAGGAAAAACACCGTGTCGCCAGCGCGAATACGCCCGGCAAAGAAATGGCGTGTGCGTTCGGACAAGCCGATGCGATCGCCGATGGCCCCGAGCAAGGTGCCGTCTTGGCCGACGCCGACCAGCATGAGCACCGCAATCACCGCGAAGGTGATGACATAGGCGGCCACCGGCGCATCGACGACCAAGCTGACCCACACGCCTAAGGCTGCGAACAGCGCCGACGCCAGCAGAATGCCGGTATATCCGGCGATCAAATGCGGCAGTTGGACGGCGCTGATCACCGCCAGCACCACCACCTGGGCCAAGGTGACGGCGACCAGTGTGGCCAGCAGCAAAAAGGCGGCGGCGAACTTGCCGAGCACCAGATCAATCTCGCGTACCGGCACCGTCATCAGCAATTGCATCGTACCTTGATTATGCTCAGCCGCGAAGCTGTTCATGGTCAAAGCTGGCGCGAGCAAGGTGAGGAAATACACGCCCCACGACAGCGTCGCAACATACAGCGGCAATTCCGAACCGTAGGGACTTTCATGGATCGGATACAGACTCGCGAACACGAATACTGCATTGGTGAGCAGGCTCCAGCATGCAATGACCAGCCACGCCAACGGCGTGGTGAAGGCTGCGAGCAGATCGCGACGGGCGATATGCCAGAACATCATGGATAGGTCCTAGGTCCTAGGTCCTGGGTCCTGGGTCCGCACCAGCGTGGAAAGGGGCGACAGGAGCTCCCAGCCAAGTCTGCGCCCGGCGTCGCGCCGATAGAAATCCGGCTATCCGCATCCGACCACAGAGGCTCAGAGATCACAGAGCCACAGCTCCGCGGGGCAGGCGATCAACCGTCAAGGCTCTCCCCTGTGGCCCTCTGTGATCTCTGAGGCTCTGTGGTCGGATTCTGAGAGCGGCGTTTCGTTGGGCGACAGGATTTCCGATGGCGATGGAGGTGGGGGGCATCATGCGTGAGCCTGGGCGCGGTCGCCGAGCATTTTTTCAACCCAGCGGCCGATAATGTCTTGTTCGAGATTGACCATCGAGCCCGGGCGCATCGGGCCCAGCGTGGTGTGCGCGAGCGTGTGCGGAATCACCGCCACCGTGCAGCGCTGCCCGCGGCAGTCCCACGTGGTCAAGCTGATGCCGTCGATGGTGAGTGAGCCTTTTTCGACCACGGCCACGGTTTCGGGCAAGAGGAAAATAAAGCGCTCGCTGTCGCCCTCGCGATGGCGCTCGAGGAGGCGGCCGACGCCGTCGACATGGCCGCTGACCAAGTGGCCACCAAGCCGGTCCCCGAAAGCCAGCGCTCGTTCGAGATTGACCGCTGTGCCGGTGGTCAGCTGCCCCATGGTGGTCTTGCGCAGGGTCTCGGCGCTGACATCGAAGGCGGCGCGGCTGCCGTCAAGGGTCGCGATGGTCAGGCAGCAGCCGGACACGCAGATGCTGTCGCCGATCGCCGTATCACTGGCGAGGGAGCCAAGGTCCACCGTCAGACGCCGCGCGCGGTCACGCTCGCCGACGGCGAGAATCGTTGTCACCTGTTCCACCAACCCTGTGAACATGCTGGAGTGTACCCGGTGTTGCCCAGCCCGGCAAGGCGCTGCGCTTGACCGGCCAGCGACCGTGTGGGAAGGTCAGCGCGTGGTCGACCCCGCTTGGCGTACTCGATGGATCGCCGTTGTGCCGCAGGCATCAGCGCTGCTGGCTGATTTCGATGGTTGGCGCGGCGAGCTGGCCGATCCGGGACGTGGCGATGACGATCTGCGTCGCTATGTCGACGTCGTCGGCCCCGAGTGCGTTCCCTGGTTGATTGCGGAGCCGGAGCGGGTGCGTCTGCTGCTGCGACTGGGCGGCGTCAGTCGCTATGCCTTCGATGCCGTGCTCAAGCGCCCGCAAGGCTTTCGGACCGTTGTCGAGGCCGCCCAGTATCGTGAGGTGTGGGGCCGTGCGCGCTTAGCCAGTCACCTCGCGGCGCTGCTCGCCGAGCACGGATCAGACGACGAGGCCATCGCGGCCACCATGGCCCGATTCAAGGAGCATCATTACATCCGCCTGACCTTGGGTGATATTACCGGGCGCATGCGCTTCGAATCGGTGGTTGCCGAATTGTCGGATCTGGTCGACGTTATCGTTGAAGCCGCGCTGGCACGTGCGCGGGTGTTATTGGCGCAAAAGTGGGCTGATGCCCCATTGCGCTTCACCGTCTTCGGCATGGGTAAATTGGGCGGCCGCGAACTGAATTATTCCTCCGACATCGATCTCATCTACGTCTATCAAGACAGCGGCACCAGCGAGTGGTCCTGTCATGAGTACGCCCTGCGCCTCGGTGCGGCGCTTATCCGTTTGCTTGATGAACCGACCGCGTCAGGTCGCCTGTTCCGCGTTGACATGCGCCTGCGTCCGGAGGGCGATCGCGGCGAGTTGGCGCTGAGCCTGCGCGAAACGGTCGATTATTATTACAGCGTCGGCCGCACCTGGGAACGCCAGGCGATGATCAAGGCCCGACCGATCGCCGGGGATATGGAGTTGGGCCGACGCCTGCTCGACGATCTGCGACCATGGATCTACCCGAAAGATCCGCAGTGGGATGAACTCGACAGCACGCGCGCTATGCGCCGTCGCATCGAAGAACGCCGCGAAACCGCCAATCTCAAGACCGGTGCTGGCGGCATCCGCGATATCGAATTCCTGGTCCAATTCTTCCAATTGTCCTACGGCGGCCGCCTGGGCGAACTGCGCGGCCGCGCCACCATTCCGGTACTGCGGACTTTGGGCGATGTCGGCATTGTTGCTGGCGAGGACACCTTGGAGCTGGACGGACATTATCGCTTTCTGCGCACGGTCGAACACCGGCTGCAAATGTGGGAAGACCGCCAGATCCACGATCTTCCCGCCGATGCGCTGGAACGGCGGCATCTTGCGGGTCGCTGTGGATTCATCGGCAACGATGGTCTCGACCGTTTCGATGCTAAGCTGCAGGCAGTCCGTGAACGGGTCCGGCAATTAGCGGATCTGCATTACCTGCGCGATTCGCGCAGTCAGGACGCGGTGCTCGCCCTGTTGATTCAGGACGAGATCGACGCGGACTTGGTCGAGACTGTGATCGGACCTTGGCCATTTCTCAAGAAAGAGCAGGCGGCGCAGTCCTTGCGCCGAATGGCGCGCGAACCCTTCTTCCTGCTCAGTCGCAGTCGCACCGAACGTGCCTTGGCAACGTTGGTGCCCGCGCTGTTGCCGCTATTTTCGGGCAGTCCTGATCCTGATCAGACGCTCGGCAATTTTGCGCGCATCACCGATGCCGTGGGTGGACGCGCGACCTTCTACGAGTTACTCACGGACTCCGCCAGCGCTCGCCGCCTGATGTGCGATCTGGCGGGCTGGGCGACCTATTTGGTCAACCTGCTCGGCGAAGTGCCCGGTCTCGCCGACGAAGCTGCCGATTCGATCAATCAACCGCTGCGCTCCGCCACCGTCCTGGCGCGCGACGCGGCACAGTTGATCGACGGCATCGACGACATGGTCGCACCGCTGCGCTTCTTCCAAGCACGCGAAACCTTGGCTGCTGCGGTGCGTGATTTGGCCGGCATGGAACTGGCGCAGGTCAACTTGCATCTCAGCAGTGTCGCGGTGGCGGTGCTTGGTGCGGTGCTCAGTCGCTGCATTGCGCGTCGCGTTCAGGAATGGGGTCTCCCCGAGCGCGACGGCGTCCCAACGCGCTTCTGCATGCTCGGTCTCGGCAAGCTGGGCAGCCGTGCCTTGTCGTATGCCTCGGACATGGATGTGATCTTCGTCTGTGAATCCGGTGGCGTTTGCGCTGACGGCAAGCGTGATGGGGAAACCTTCTGGACCCGCGTTGCCCAGGACTGCATGCGCATCCTCGACGACGGAAAATTGTACGAGATCGACCCGCGCCTGCGGCCGTGGGGTGATCAGGGCTCATTGGTGACCTCGGTTGACACCCTGCGCCAATATTGGCAAGAACCCCGCGATCTGTGGGAACGTTTGGCGATGGTGCGCATGGCCCCGATTGCTGGCGATGCCGACTTCGGCGCGGAATGCGTGCTCATCGCCCGCGGTTCGGCGCTGACCGCGCCTTTACCAGCCGATGCGGCGGCCCAAGTACGCGACATGCGGCGGCGCTTGGAAGAAAGCGTGGTCGGACGTGATCACGTCAAGCGCGGTTGGGGTGGCTACGTCGACCACGAATTTATCGCGCAATATTTCAGTCTCGGTTTACCGCCGGATGCGATTCCGCTCGGTGCTTCGATCGCGGAGATCCTCGCTATCTTGGGCAAGCTCGGACGGATTCCTGCTGAGGCAGCTCCGGTATTGACCCGTGGTCTGCTGTGGCTGCGTTTTGTCGAAGTGCGTCAGCGCCTCTCGCAGGGCCGCGCGGTGTCCAGCATTCCGACCGATGCCGTTGGCCGTCTTGCCTTGGCTCGACGGTGCCACAAAGACGATCTTGCCAGCTTCGATCTCGAAATGCACGACGCGCGGAAAAATGCGCGGTCGTGGTTCGATACGTTGATCCGCTGACCTGAGAACCGGAGGTTTTGCAATGGCACGACGATTGAGCGGCATGACGGTGCTCATCACCGGGGCCAGCGCTGGTATCGGTGCTGCCCTGGCTCGCGAATTAGCCGGCGCTGGCGCACGTCTTGCGCTCAACGCTCGCCGCGAAGACCGCCTCCAGTCCCTGGTGCGCGAGTTGGGTCCAACCCATCTGGTGCTGCCCGGCGATATCGGGGTGGCCGATGACTGCACCCGCGTCGTCACCGCCGCCATCACCGGCCTCGGGCGCTTGGATACCCTCGTCTGCAATGCCGGCGTTGGCTTGTTCCGCAGCGTCGCCGCGACCACGCGCGCCGACTGGGATGCCATCATGGCGATCAATGTGCATGGCACCCTCGACTGTATTCGCGCTGCGCTGCCGACCCTGCAAGCGCAGGAACCACGCGACGGCTGGCGCGCGCAGGTCATGATTGTGTCATCGATTCTCGGCCGCCGTGCCGCGCCCGGCTGCGCCGCCTATTGCGCGACCAAGGCGGCACAGTTGTCCGTCGCCGAAGCCCTGCGCCTGGAATTACGTCCCGACCGCATCGCGGTGACGTCGGTGCATCCCGTGGGCACCCGCACCGAATTCTTCACCGCCGCGGCACGTGCCGGCGAAACACCTATCAGCCGCACGAGCAGCTTCGACCAGACGCCCGAACACGTCGCCCGCCGCATGCGCGGTGCCATCGTTCGTCCCTGCCCCGAAGTGTGGCCCTCCCGACCGAGCCGCTGGCTGACCAGTCTGGGCACGCTGATGCCACGCTTCGCTGATACGTTGGTGGCACGCGTGGCACCCAAGTAAAAACGGACCGTCTCTACGCCAATTGCAGAATGCGGAGACGATTGGCACCGCCACTCGCATGTTGCGTCTCTTCGCGCAGACCACAGACGGCGAGCAGGTTCTGCCAAGCGGCTTCATCAAGAAAATGCGGGCGTTGTCGCGGGTTCAAACCAAGCCAAGTCGTAAAGTGCTCGCCCAGGCCAACGCGACCAGTGTCGCCCACACTGTTGGCGACCGCATCGCGCAGGATGATGCGGCCACTGGGGTTGAGCAGGTGGCTCACCTGGCTGAGCAGGGCCTGCTGGATGTCGAGCGGCCAATAGTGCAGAACGTCGATGAGCAGAATGGTGTCGAAGCGTTGGGTCGGAGCGGGATCAAGCGGAGCGCTGGTATGACGGAGTTCGAAGCGACTGCGGTCAGCGCCGAATTCGTGCAGCCAGGAATCAGCGAGATGCAGTTTATCGCTGTCGAGATCGATGCCGAGGTAGTTGGTGGTATCGGGACGCAGTGCGGCAATAGCCGTAGCGAGACCTGAACCGCAGCCGACATCGAGCACGTGACCCCAGGGCAGGGGGTCATCGACTAACTGGCGATAGACCGGATCGCAGCGCCATTTCGTCAGATGATACCAGCGCCATGAGGGCGGCTGACGGTGCACGGCGCGGCGCGCGCGACCCTCGAGGGAACCGCTGCGCAGCGGCGATCCATGCGGACCGAGGGCGATCCACGCCATCAGAATACCGCCCAATAAAGCGGCCGAGCCCCAGCGCGGATGCGCCAACGCCATGGCAGCGAGCAGCGCGCATGCGGCGGCGATGCTTGGTGCGCGCAGGCCCCGCTGCGGTTCGCGGCCCAGCCACAACAACAACGGCGGCAGATGACCGAGCAACACATCGAGATCCATCGCATGCGCGCCATGGCGCAGCGTGACGGCGAAGCTGGCGATCAGCGCACCGAACACCGGCCAGGGACGTTGCGCCAAGCCCAGCCACATCAGCGGTGCCAGCCAGGCGAGCCAGCCGATCTCGCCGATGGTCACCGGCTGCGGCAGCACGATGTCGATGGCGACGAGACCGACGCCAGCCAGCGCCCACCATCGCCCCGGCGCGCTCGGAATCTGGAAGGTCTCCGCATGGGTCACCGGGTGAGCGTGATGCGCAGGGAGCGTGGCTGCGGGCAGCATGCCGGCACCCAGCACCAGCAAGACGACCAGACTGGGGAGCACCTCGGGCGTGGCGATAGCGGCGAGAAGAATGAATTGGCCACCGAGGCCCAGGATCGCGGCAGCGCGGCCACAGACGTGGATGCCAGTGCCGGGTGCTGGGCGACGCAGGGCGTCGACCGCAGGTCCCAACAACAAGGCGCACGCGGCTGCCAGCCACAGCAACGTGTCGCCCTCGGCACCGCAGGCTGCGGCTACGGCGAGCGTGGGCAGCAGCACGGCGATGGCACCTACTTGGAGTGCGACCGCATGCACTTGCAGAACCACCGCAATACCAGCGAGAACCGCGGGTTCACGCGCGGATGGATATTCGACCATTCCGGCGATTCCCGCGGCGCCGGCACCGGCGAGCAGCAACGCGGCCAGCGGGGGGCGGTGACGACACCAATCCTGGAGCGGCAGCCAGCAGCGGACGATCATCGCAGGCGGCTCACGGCTCCGGGCGCAGCAGCCGCTGCACGCGGGCCCGATCACTGGGATACGGTGGGCGTGCAGCCATCGCTGCCTCGGCGTAGCGTTGACGATCGCTTGCGGCTGACGCGGTTTCTGCAAGCACGATCAGGCTGTGCCAATGGTGGGGATTGAGCGCGGCGGCCTCGGTGGCGGCCTGGAGGGCTTCCGGCTGGCGTCCGGCCGCGCGCAGCGTTTCGGCGGTGCGTAGCAGACGATTCCAGCGCTGGGCAGCTTGATTGTGGATGGCGGCGTCGGGACTGGCGGGCAGATCGAGCGCGGGGGCAGGGCCATCGAAGGTGAAGGCGCGAGCCATGCCGAGACCATGCCACGGCCCGCACACCCACAGCGTGCGCCGACGCAGATCCGCGACCGCGAGGTGAGCACCGATCCACGCATTGATGGTGCCGCGGTTGCCGAAGCCGACATCGACATCATCGACGCCACGCCGGTCGCGCAGCAGCGTGAGCACATCGAGCGGTTGAACGACGTCGAGCCGATCGACCAACTGCTGCGCGCGCGCAAAGCGCACGGGGGAGGTGCCATCGCGCAGGCGCCGCGCATTGACCGGATCGTCTGCCCAGGCGGGTTCGAGAAAATGATTGGTGACCACCATGGCATCGTCGGTCATCTCGCGCACCGCCAGCTGGCGCGGGCCCAATTCGAAGGTGACCGCGCGGTTTTCATCGGCGCTCGCGACCAGGATCGATTCCGACACGAAAACGGCGGTGGCACGCAGGATGGCTTCGGCCTCGGCGATGGTGCGGCAGCGGTGTAAAATGTCCCGCGCGGCCATGATCACCGGTCTCCCTACCGTACCGCCACCAGCCGTGTCGGCAGCATTCAAGCTGACCCATAAACCAGCTTCGTTCATGCCGGTCACCGCGCCGGCGCCGCCGGGCCACGCGACCGAGAGATACGCGAGACCATCGCTGGGGAGGACCAGTTGCACGACTTTGTCGCGATCAAACGCTTCGCCGCCTTCGAAGTCGAACAGGCGACCGACGAGCAAGCCGCCATCAGCGGTGCGTCGACCGCCAACGGCAACGGCGGTGCAGCCGATCTGCGGCACGCGCACCAAGGGATGATCGATCAGCGTGTGACTGATGTCGTGCAAGGCGTGGTATTGCACCACGCGTGGATAATGCGGCTGATTGGGTTGCACCGCGCCCCAGCGTTGCGTGGCGCTGGCGACCTCGGCAGCGATCTCCAGCAGTTCATCATCGGTGAAGTATTGCGGTAGAGTGCGATTATTGATCCCGACCACGCCGAGGAGCAGGTGCCGCGCCGGCCAGCCCGGCACCAAGGTGGTCATGGTCGCCATCATTTCGCGTTCCATGACATGGGCGCGATCACCGAGCAGCAGACCATGCGCCCACCCGCGCGTCACCGCATCGCCCGCCAGGGCGAGGTACCACAGGCCATCCTCGGTGCTGCCGATCCACCGGCGCTCTTGGCTACCGACCTGCCGGTGCAGGCCGTCATCGGTTTCGGATAAAGTCACATCGGGCGGCGTGAAGCGCGGCTCCGGATAGAATGACACCACGAAGCCCAGGGCGGGCAGCCCGAGGAACAACCACGCCAGACCGAGAATAAACAGGCTGAAGAGCCAGCGTACGACCCGCATGTCGTCTTGTCGCAGCTGGGCAGGTGCTCGCAATGGGCGGGATGGATGGGATTGCGGCAGCGTGCCGGCCGGCCATTGCGGCCTGCCGCCCTCGGGATCGAATCCGGCGATGCCAGCACCGGGCGGGATGGATCATCATTATGGCATCGTCGCCGCCACGCCGGCGCTGTTGGCGTACGCGACCGCGTTGGCGGCCCTCTGCCTGGGTTCCCAGCGCGCGACGCG
>CAYQAQ010000076.1:0-9799 GCA_964415495.1 uncultured candidatus Brocadiaceae bacterium
AATAGGTCGCGAGCGCCGGGGCCTCGTCGGTCTGAGTGTAGATGATCGTGGGGGCAGTGGTCATGCGTGGTCGCCAGGGGCAGGGGGCTAAAGGACGGGGTACGTGAGTGGGATCGCGCGGTTGGGCCGTAGTCAAGGCGCTCCACCCCTGGCGTCAAAGGCAAAACCGGCGCTGACCCCCTCTCTTTCCCCACGGCGTGCGGAAAGCATCACCCAACGCATGGCACAACCGCCTTCTCCGGAACCACGAATGGAGGGTACACTCATGGACCATGTCTGATGCCGCCCATGTCCTGCCCCCCCACCGGGGCCCACGACCCGGTCTGGCCCTGATCGAACTCCTGGTGAGCATCAGCATCGTCGCGGTCCTGGCGGCTCTGATCATCCCCAGCGTCGCGGTGGTCCGCGAGAAGACCCAGCGCGTCGCCTGCAGCAGCAGCTTCCAGCAATGCGGACTGGCGCTCTACGCCTATGCCGATGCCTACGCATGGCCATCTGCCGCGCGTCAATAACAACATCAACCATGAACCCGATGTCTACCGCATCCCGGGCTATCCGAATCTCGTGGGCTGGCGCGACGTCATGTTTCTGTCGGGCTTCTTCAGCGCGGACAAAGACAAAGATTCCGGCGGCGCGCAAGGACCGTGATCCGGGTCGTCCGTAGACGTCACATAGAAATGTGACAAGCGGCTCCTCCGCACACCGTTGCAAGCGTGAATACGTCAGGGCGCCTTTGCCCCACCGGCGTTACCCGGCATCAACGCTCCTAAGCCGGTTGAGTCCCACCACGCTCACCGTGGTGCGGAATGCTGTCCCGGGAACGCCACTCTCCTGAGTGGCGAGCGATGCAGGCCACTCAGGAGAGCGGCGTTCCCGGAGAAGAGGCTGTCCGACAGAGTGCGCTTCCAGCGGGTTCTGATATCTGGATGTTATCGGCGACACTCCGCATTCGCCACTCGTCGGTTCGTCGGTCGCGCATCGTCGGTCGTCGGTCGACTCTCGCTTCGAAAGCCATTTTCGTGGGCGGCTTTGACGCAGAGAGCCCGACCCCATATGCGGGCTGAGCCGATCCACCCCAATGCCCCGCACGGGCATGCGGAGCGAGTTGCGACCGACTATCGACGACGGACCAATGCCATTGCGCTAAGGAATCAGGATTTTTCCGCAGTTCCGGTTTCTTCCTTGATGCTGTCGTTTGTTTTGGATCGATAGCTCCGCGTTTATCACCGGCATTGCTCCGCATTCCTGTGCGGATGGCTGGTGAGATACCCTCTGCCGTCACAGCACTTCGTACACCAGGTTCGGAAGGGCCAACGGCCCGCTCCAACGTAGCCCAGGGCAACGGCCCTGGGTACACGGAGTCAATGATGTCGAGCCCTGAAAGGGCGGACCAATCGGGCACACGGTGTTCCGGTCGCCCTGATAGGGCTCTCACACTGGTACCACGCGATCCCAGGGCATTGCCGGCGTTGCCGGCGTTGCCCTGGGCTACGTTGGAGTGGGCCGTTGGCCCTTAGCGCAATGGCATTGGACGGGAGACGGGAGTCGCCAGCGCATCCTAAGGCGGCAGTGCCGTTTTGAGACGCCATCTCCTGAGAAGGAGAAACGGCCTCAGCGTCTTCCGCCAGGACTCCCGTCCCCGTCTCCCGACTTCGCTCCCGCGTCATCCGTATCACGCCGTCACGGCACCACGGTCCGCCATAACGGTGCACTGCCACTGAGCGCTTTAACGCGCGCCGCCACCTGTGCGTCGCGCTCCGCAAAGGGTCCGGCGCGCACGACCAACCAATTGCCGCTGGTCTGCACCCGAGCGGGAATGCCGGCGGCGACGAGTTTGCTCACCAAGGCCTCCGCCTGCGTCCGGCGCGACGATGCGACCGTGGCGACTTGGAGCTCCACCGAACCCGGCGGGGCCACGACCGCGATCTCCCGTCTCCCGTCTCCCGTCTCCCGTCCGTCTGCCATTTCGGTTCTGCTGTCTTCCGGCCGCGGCCGCTGCTCAGCATCGCCACGCAGACGCCCCCGTGCCTGCAACCGCAGCCGATCCGCGATTTCGCGCAGCACCGCCACTTCGACGCCGCCTTGGTCCAAGCGCGTCATCAAGGGCACCAGTCGCTGGTAATGTTGGGCCGCGATGGCACTTTGCGTCGCCGCGCTGGCTAGGGCCAAATCACGCAGAGCGGCGGTGTCGCCGCCGCTGTGTTGAATGCCGATCATGTCGAGCGCCACTTGCACGCGATGACGAATGGGGCCAGCAGCAGCTTCGACGCCGGTTTCACAGGTCACGCGCGCGCGATCGACGATGCCGCGCGCGGGATCGAAGCGATAGCGACAGACCAGATTGCGCACCTGGACATAGCGATTGCGCTCATTGACCCATTCAATGGTCGGCAAACGCAATTCGAATTCCGGTCGCGCACCATTGGCGGTGCGCCGTACCTGCCCCAGCACCTGACGCCGCCCCGGCGGCAACGCGGCATAGACGAGACTCACTTTCCAACTTTGTTCATTGCCCGGCGGCAGCGGCAGTAAATTGAAATCAAAGAAGCCCAGCGCCTTGCCCACATCAGCCAAACCATCGTCGCCCAGCAAGCGCGCGGTGCCGTCGCTCTGGAAAGACAACAGGCTGATGCCGTCACGCGCGCCATCGGGTTCGACCAGCGCGACTTCATTGCCATGGCCGATGCAGACCAACGTAATGCGCGTGGTGCGCTCGCGCGGCGGCCCGAGTTCACCATCGTTCAGCGTGCGATATTCGGTCGCGAGATGGAAGTCGATCACCGTTCCCGGCGAAAGACTCAAGCGGCATGGACGCAGACTGATCAAGAATGCGTAGCTGCCCGCCAACGCGGCACCGACCGCCACCATCACGCAGGCGATGGCCGTCCATCGTCGCCAGCGGGAGGAGTCAAATGCCATGGGCACAGGTTTGCCATGGCGAGGCCCTCGGCAAGGGTCGGCTCAGCGGCGACTGCGCGAGCAGATACGGCTCGACGGAGCGTTCACCCTCCCGCTGGCGGCGGGGCCACCGACCCCGTCGGCTTGCTGATCGTCCCGGGCACGGCACGCGTCGGCACCGACGCGCGTGTGACCAGGCGCGCGCGCAGCATGGACACTGCTTCATGGCCCAAGGCCCGGAAACCCGTCGACAGCACGGTCAACTCTTGCCCAGTACCATTGAGCGATCCTTCACCAAAGGTGACCAGGGACAGATCGTGCGGCACGCGCAGCCCTTCCGCCATGGCGGCGATCAGGGTTGGCACCGTCCCGCCTTCGCCATACGCCACGATCGCGGTCGGCCGGGTGGCGGGATCACGTAAAAATGCGCGGGCAATGCCGACCCGGTCCGCGTACAGCGTATGCCCGCCCGAAGATCCCAGATCGCGCGGCACCAAGCCCGCACGGCGCATGGCCGCTCGGTACCCGGCGCGGCGATCAGCATGGCTGTAATGATCCGCGTCTTCGTCTGGGCCGACATTGAAGTCGAGCCAGGCGATGCGTCGATGCCCGAAGGACAGCAGATGCCGCGTCGCCATCTGCGCATCGCCCGCATCGTCCGGATGTACCGCATCGGTGACCAACTTGCGGTTCATCCAAATCGCTGGCACTGCCGCGGCCCGGATCAGCTCATGCATGCGATCGGGAATGCCGATGTGGTAGTTGATCAACAGTCCATCGGCCATCACCCGACTGAGAATCTTGGGCACAAAGCCGGCATCGGTGAGCTGCGTATCCGGCAGGCGGGTCACCGCCAGATGCTCATCGCCGATTTCCAAGGCATCCTCGATGCCATCCAGGAGGGCGGTCGAGATATGACCGTGACGCTCCTGCGATTCCAATAGCAAAGCCAAGGTGCCGAATCGACCATTGGCCACGGCCTGCGCAAAGCCATTCGGGCGATACCCCAGATCCTGCGCCGTGGCCAGCACCCGCGACCGGGTCTCTGGGCGGAAGGTGCCTTTGCCATTGAGGATAAGACTGATCGCCGCGGTCGAAAGACCGACCTGATCGGCCACGGTTTTGAGCGTCGGAGCTTTGCTAGCTTGCACCATTTGGCGCACATTGGATCAGTTTAATCGCTTTACAATTGGCAATTACTGACTCTTATACGTGTCAGCTGCAGCACGGTAGCACGCCCGGAGCGCAGGGACGCGAGAATGGATCCGGGCGGCCCAGGCGCTAAATCTCCCTCGCCATGGCCGCGATCGCGCTTCGTCCTCTTCTCGCGGCCTTCACACGCATCGGTCTGCTCAGCTTCGGCGGGCCGGCCGGGCAGATCGCGGTCATGCACCGCATCCTGGTCGAAGAGAAGCGCTGGATCGGCGAGCACCGCTTCCTGCACGCGCTGACCTACTGCACCTTGCTGCCCGGTCCCGAAGCGCAGCAATTGTGCACCTACTGCGGCTGGCTGCTGCGCGGCACCTGGGGCGGCATCATTGCGGGCGCGCTATTCGTGCTGCCGGGCGTCATCGCCCTGCTCGCCTGCAGTTTGCTCTACGTGCTCGGCACTGGTGTGCCGTGGGTCGATGCGCTGTTCTATGGCGTCAAGCCGGCGGTGGTGGCGATCGTGCTCGGCGCGCTGTGGCGCGTGTCGGGCAAAGCCCTGCACAGTCGCGCGGCGATTGCGATCGCGGTGCTCGCCTTCGTCGCTCTGCGCGTGTTCCATCTGCCCTTTCCGGCCGTCATTGCGGTGGCAGGCCTGATCGGCGCGTGGGCGGGCTATCGCCGACCGCAGTGGTTTCCTGCCGGCGGTGGTCACCGCGCGCAAGCCGCACCCGAGCCGATCATTCCCGAGAGCGCACTCCATGCACCGGCCGCGACGTGGCGGCGCCTGCTCGGCGTCGGCACGTTGTGGCTCGCGTTGTGGCTGGGCCCCATCGCCGTCCTGACCTGGTCGCTGGGTGGCGATTCAATCCTGAGCCAGGTCGGCTGGTTCTTCAGCACGGTCGCCGTGGTGACCTTCGGCGGTGCCTACGCGGTGCTGCCCTACATCGCCCAGCACGCGGTGGAGACCCAGCAGTGGTTGAGCGCCAACGCCATGGTCGATGGCCTGGGTCTGGCCGAGAGCACCCCCGGTCCGCTGATCATGGTCGTGCAGTTCGTCGGCTTTCTCGCCGGACACGGCCAAGCCCATGGCATGTCACCGATCTGGGCTGGCGTGGCGGCCTCAGCGGTAACGGTGTGGGCGACCTTCCTGCCCAGCTATCTGTGGATCTTCGCCGGTGCACCCTATGCCGAACGCCTGCGCGCGCATCCCGGCGCCCGGGCGGCGCTGGCCGCGATCACCGCTGCCGTAGTCGGTATTATCGCCAATCTCGCGGTGTGGTTCGGCCTGACCGTGATCTTCGGCGCTATGGGCGACCGCGTGATCGGCAGCATCGTCCACATCCCGGTGATTCATGTCGCCACCTTCGATCCCGTCGCGCTCATCCTCGTCGTAGGCACGGCCGTCGCCCTGCTGCGTTTTCGGATCGGCCTCGGCTGGCTGCTGGTGGGCTCGATCCTACTTGGCGGTAGCGGGCACCTACTGATGCGCTGAGCAGACACCGCTGGTTGCGCCTGGGCACCACGGCTTGCCGGTTGACCGCGCGCGGCGTATGGTGACAGCGGAGTCTCACCGGCATGCTCATCGGCATCGCACTGCGCTGCGCTTCCTGCGGAGCGACCCCCTCCCGTGCTCATGTCCAGCCGGGTGCGGTCGCGTCCTGCGTCTGCGGTGCGCGCTTGGCCTTGGCGGCGCCGACCGTCTTCGCGTGTGCCGGCTGCGGAGTGCGCTCCAAGCCGGCGTTGATTGATCTGCAGGTGCCGCGTCCGTGTCCCACCTGCGGCCTGCCGCTGGCCGCAGGGGTCCCGGCGGGCGAACAACCCACGGTGCTCATCGAACCCGCTGCGCCGGCGGAATCCCCGTTCATCGGTTGGACGCCCGGTGATCCGGACGTGCATCAGAGTCGCGCCACCGCTCATGGCCGCACCGCCGCTGGCACGGCGCTGGCGCCTGGCAGTCGCTTCGGACGCTATGAGATCGTGCGCGAACTCGCGCGCGGGGGCATGGGCATCGTCTGCGTCGCGTGATCCCGCGCTCAAGCGCGAGGTCGCCTTGAAAGTGCTGATTGCTGGTGAACTGGCGACGCCGGAGGCCATCACGCGTTTCGCACGCGAAGCGCGCGCCGCCGGGCAGCTGCGCCATCCCAATATCGTTGCCGTGCACGATGCTGGTGACATCGATGGCCGCCATTACTTCACCATGGATTTGGTGCGCGGGCAGGAATTGGCAAAACTCTTCGACACCGGCGCGGTCGCGCGGTCGGACGCTTTGGCGTGGCTACGTGATATTGCGCGCGCCGTGCACCACGCGCATGAACACGGCATCATCCACCGCGATCTCAAGCCACAGAACATCATTATCGATGAACAGGGTCGACCCTTAGTCATGGACTTCGGACTCGCCAAGGATGTGTCTTCGCAAACGTTTCAATCGCTGTCCGGCGCAATCTTCGGCACGCCCGCCTACATGAGCCCGGAACAAGCACGCGGCGATACGCGCCGCATCGATCGTCGCAGCGATGTCTACAGCCTGGGCGTGATCCTATACGAAGCGGCAACCGGTCGGCGACCCTTCGGCGGCGACACCCTCTTCGACACCATGCGCGCCGTGGTCAACGACGAGCCAGCCGCGCCGCACCTGCTGCGCCCCGACATTGATGCCGATCTCGACACCGTCATTTTGCACTGTCTGGAGAAAGATCCGACGCACCGCTATCCCACCGCCAAAGCGCTGGCCGATGACCTCGACGCGTTGCTGAGCGGGCGACCGGTCAGCGCACGGCCCCTGCCCGCACCGCTGCGCTTGTGGCGCCGCCTACGTCGCCATCCCGTTGCGCTGGCGGGCGGTATCGGCGTCGCGGTGGCGTTCGTGCTGATCGTGGTCCTGCTCAGCAGCGAGAGTCTGGTGGGCCGCCTCGCGCGCGATCTGGCGTCGGGCGATGAGACCGTCGTGGCGGCGGCAACCACTCTCCTGGCTGGCGAACTGAGCGCGGGCCGTTTGCAAGGTTCCGCTCAGGAACAGGCGCTGGCCCTGCTGCGTGCACGCATCGGCCAACCGCCGGAAGCAGCCGAACGTACCGCGCTCGCAGCTCTGGTCGCCGCGCATGATGCCGCCAGCGGTCCGCTAATGCTGGCGCGTGCGAGTGACGCTACCGCACCTGCGTCGGTACGCAGCACTGCTGCCGACGCCGCCGTGGCACTGGTAACCACCGATACCCCACAGGCCGCCGCCACGCTGCTGACGGCTGCCGTCGCCAGTGATGACCCTGATCTCGCGGCATCCCTGATCGGCGCCGCGATGCGGCTCGATCACGACGGCACTACCACAGCGCTGACACTCGTGTTGACCGACTCAAACCGCGCCCCGCGCTGGCGGTCGCAGGTCGTCGCCGCGGTCGGTGCCCATCGCCCCTCGTTGCATGCCGCCAGCATGCGTCTACTGCTGCGCCTCGCTGGCGACGACGAACCGCGCGTCGGCGATGCGGCCGCGCGAGCCCTGGAATTGGTGCGCACGCGCGAACAGGTGCTGTCGTACTACGGACTGGAAGGCAACACGGCGACTATCGCCGCGGGTATGGGACGCATGGCGCAGGCCATCGCCGAACGCGAACGCCTGCTGCAGCAGCTCAACGATGACGCGCCTGCTGCCGAAAACGCGGTAACCGTGATCGCGCGTCGCCTATCCAGCGGCACGGTAGATGAGCGCTTGGCCGCCGCGTGGGATCTCGGTCGCTTCGACGATGCGGCCGTGATCCCACCGTTGGTCGCCGCGATGGATGATCCGATCAGTGCGGTGCGCCGCACGGCGCTGCGGAGTTTGGCCGATCGCCAGGCGGGCGACGCCGTCGATGCCGCGTTGACCCGCGCCTTCACGCACGCGGAAACGCAGCGCCACGCCGATGCCGCGTATGGTGCCGGCCTGCTCCGTCGCGCGCCGTTCATCCCGACCCTGACCACCTTGACCACCACGTCTGATGCGCTGACCTGGCCGGCTGCCGTCCAGGCCCTGGGCCGTCTGGGGGCCATCGATGCCGTGGCCGCCGCCTGGGAACACGCCGCCAGCGACGATGCCCAGCTGCAGGTGATCGCGACCTTGGCCGAACGCCAGGCGCATGCGGGCGCCGCCGTCGATGCCTTGATCGCGTGCTTCGCTCAGGCGCGCGGCCAGGTGCTAACGGCGCTGGTCGAGGCGCTCCACGCCGCCACCGGCGAGACCTTCGGTGCCGAGGCGGCGCGCTGGCGCACGTGGGCGCTCAATCGCCGTTCGCCTTGATGCCTCGACTCGACATTGGCAGACCGGCTTCATACAGATGGGAAATATCGCCCAGCCCGATCACTCGTGGCACCGCCCACTGCGTCGAACGCTCATCGAAAAGAATCGTGGTCACCGAGCTGCACGGCATGAAGAAGCCAGTCCACACCAGAGGCACCGGCAGTTCGAGCAGGTGCGCCAACCAGGTGAGGCCAAAACCGCCGTGGCAGGCCAAGCAGATGGTGTCGCGATGCCCGGCGACGATGCGATAGCGGCCGCCCTCGCGCTGATAGCCGAGTTCCGCCAGCCACGCATCGCTGGCTGCTTGCAGTTCCGCAAAGGCCTCGGCGCAACCCTGTCCGCGCAACGGAGCGATTTCTGCCCAGTCGGCTTGCGCCGGCCACGGTGCGGCGGCACGCACGGTCTCACCGTGCATATCCCAGGCCGAGTCATGTCCCCAGCGGGTGGCATCTATGCGCCACGATTTGGTTGACCCGCCGAGCCCCCAATGCCCCAGCTCGCTGGTCCACGGCAACACGGTGGCCGTCTGTCCGATCGCCGCACCGATATGCGCCGCCGTTTCGCGCGCACGGCCAAGAGTGGAACAGAACAAGCGATCGACCCCCTGCTTGGCGAGTCGCCGAGCCAAAGCCTGAGCTTCGGACCGTCCGGCCGTCGTGAGGGAATCGGTGGCGTAATCGGGATCACCGTGACGGACGAGCAGGATGCGCATACCGACATCCTACTGCCAGCAACACGATAGCCAAGTCAGCGTGCGGACAGGGCCACGGCGTCCTCCGACCCATGGGGCGTATCGCCAACGGCGAGTTGTTCCCGACGTAAGCGTTGCCGCAGTTCATTGAACACGGTCGCATAGGCTTGATCACTCGCGACATTGCGCAGTTCGCACGGATCGCGCTGCAGATCGTACAGTTCGTAGTACGGCTGTTCGCCCGCGTTGGGCTGCGCGCCGATTTGCCCACAATCGTCGATATAATAATAGATCAATTTATAGCGTTCCGTGCGGATGCCGTAGTGCGCCCACACGTTATGAATGCCGTCCTTGTTCATCCAGTAGCGGTAATACATCGCCTCGCGCCAGACGACTGGACGCTTGCCCTGGAGCAGAGGAACCAGAGAGACCCCCTGATGTCCGGGCATATCGCCAGCGTCGCCGAGCTCGCAAAAGGTCTGGGCGAAATCGACGTTGAGCACGATGTCGCGATTGACCTGGCCCGCCGGCACCTGACGCGGATAGCGCACCAGGAACGGCATGCCAAGGCATTCCTCATACATAAAGCGCTTGTCGTACCAGCCATGATCGCCGAGGAAAAAACCCTGATCGCTGGTGTAGACCACGATGGTGTCATCAGCGATGCCCATGTCGTCGAGGGCATCCAAGAGGCGGCCGACGCCATCGTCGACGCTCTGCACACAGGCTAGATAGTCATGCATGTAGCGTTGGTATTTCCAGATCTTGAGCTCGCGTTCGGACAAGCCAGG
>CAYQAQ010000077.1:0-9772 GCA_964415495.1 uncultured candidatus Brocadiaceae bacterium
GTGGCCGCCCTGATCATGGGCGTGATGCTGGGAGCCTTGGCCAAACCCTTGGCGAAGCGCCGCCCGCGCGCGTGATCCCCGTCGACGATGCATTGGACACGGCGCGAGAACGCGCACGATCCCTGCCCCATGGCTGACCGCATTGACCTCCAGCCCGTCAAGGGCGTTCGCGACATCTATCCCGAGGACCAGCGGGTCCGGGCGTGGTTGTTTGCGCATTGGCGCGCTGTCGCGGCCTCGTTCGGCTACGAGGAATACGACGCCTGCGTGCTCGAATCGGAAGAGCTCTATGTGCGCAAAGCCGGCGATGAGATCACCGGCCAGCTCTACAACTTCGAAGACAAAGGCGGCCGCCGCGTCGCCCTGCGTCCCGAGCTGACTCCGTCGCTAGCACGCATGATCATGGCCAAGGGAGCCGCGCTGCCCTTACCGGCGCGATGGTTCGCCATCCCGCAGTGCTTCCGCTACGAGAACATGCAGCGCGGCCGCAAGCGCGAGCACTATCAATGGAACATGGATATCGTCGGCCTCGCTGGCGTCGTTGGCGAAGCCGAGCTGATGGCCGCGCAGGCAGCGTTCTTACGCCGCGTCGGCTTCCGCCTCGACGGCGCGGATCCCGAGATCGTCTTCAACGTCTCCAACCGTCAGGTCCTGCAGCACTTTTTAGAAGGTCTTGCCATCACCGGCGACCGCTTTGCCCAAGTCTGCGTCGTCATCGACAAGCGCGACAAGATCGGCGACGCCGCGACCACGGCTGAGCTGGCCAAGCTCGCGGTCGACGCCGCCACGGCCACCAAGATCATCGCGCTGCTGGATCTCCGCGGCCTCGACGCGGTGACCGCAGCGATTGGCGCTGATAATCCCGGCGTTGCGGCTTTGCGCGAATTGATGGATTACGCCGCCGCCTTTGGCATAGCCGACGCCGTGCGCATCGACCTGTCGGTCGTGCGTGGCCTGAGTTATTACACCGGCACCGTGTGGGAAGTCTTCGACGCCAGTGGCTCACTGCCGCGTGCCATCGCCGGCGGCGGTCGCTATGATCGCTTGATTGAACACTTCGGCGGCACCCCGACCCCAATGGTCGGCTTCGGATTCGGCGATGTCGTCATCACCGAAATCCTCAGCGAACGCCAGCGCATCCCCGACCTCGTGCGCTGCGTCGACGACGTGGTCTATCCGATGGCACCGACCGAGTTCGTCATCGCCAACCGCATCGCCAGCCATCTGCGCGCCGAGGGCCGCAGCGTGCTGGTCGATTACAGCCAGCGCCGCTTCAAGCACGCCATTCAGCGCGCCGAAGCGGAAAATGCGACACGGTTTCTAATTTTAGGCGGAAATGAAGTCAAAGAAGGCGTCTGCATTGTGCGCACACTGGGTGCAGAGCGCAACGAAGTGAAAGTGCCGCTGAGCGAGCTCGGCGCGTAAAGACCGGTCGAATCACAGGAGACGCAGAGACGCGGAGAATCGCAGAGGTTAAACCGGATCTCGGATCCGTAATCGCTCGTCTCTGTGTCCCTCCGCGTCTCTGTGTCTCCTGTTCTCTTTCGAGGAGTCAGCAATACCCGCGATGCTGCAACCACGCCGCGCACGCCTGCCGCCACGCCCCCACTTCCTGATCCTCCAACGCCAGCCCTAAACCATGGCGTCCATGCGGCGCAATAAAGCTGCCCACGCCAACCCCATGCTGCGCACACGCCTCCATGAATAACAAGCTGTTCCGTAGCGGAACCGCTTGATCATCAGCCGTATGCCACAGAAAGCACGGCGGCGTCTGCGCAGTGACCTGACGCTCTAACGACACGCGATCGCGCTTGGCCTCATCCCACGGCTCGTCGCCGAGCAGCATGCTGATCGATCCGTGGTGACGGCCGTCATACGCGGTGATGACCGGATAACAGAGTACACCAAAATCAGGTCGCGCCGACTGCGTCTCAATGGGATCCGCCGCCTGCGGATCACCGGGCCCGGCCAGCGTACACGCGCTGGCCGCCAAATGACCGCCGGCTGAGAACCCAAGCACACCGACACGCAGCGCGTCCAAGCCCCACTCCGCAGCGCGGCTGCGCGCCAAGCGCACCGCACGCTCCACATCGCGGAAACTGCCCGGAAAACGTCGCTGCACGCGATAATGCAGCACTACGGCGGCCAGACCGAGACTGTTCAGCCACTGCGCGACTGGCGCGCCTTCATGATCGGCGCGCCGCCAGTACCCACCACCGGGGCAGACGATGACGCAGGCGCGCGGCGTGCCGTCTTGGAGCAAAAACGGCACCAGATGCGGCACTTCATCGGGCGCTGAATCCGCACCTTTGACATCATCAGGAGGGACATCCGGCCACAGCGGAAGAGTCATCGGTCAAACGCTCCGACGGGCACGCACTGCTGTCGCCAGCGTCTCCAGCACCGGCAGCGTGGCATCCCAGGCTAAACAGGCATCGGTGATGCTCTGGCCGTAGGCCAAAGGCTTGCCGACTTCCTGTTTCTGCGCGCCACCGACGAGGTGGCTCTCGATCATTACGCCGATGAGGGCACGGTTGCCGGCTGCCATTTGCGCAGCGACGTCTGCAGCGACGCGCGGTTGGTTCTCGGGATTCTTGTCCGAATTGCCATGCGAGCAGTCGATCATCAAGCGCTCGCGCTGCCCGGTCTTGCGCAGCAGGGCCAACGCGCGTTCGACATGCGCTGCATCGTGATTGGGGCCGGACGAACCGCCGCGCAAGATCACATGGCAATCGGGATTGCCGCGCGTGACCACGATCGCGGCCAGGCCCTGCTTGGTGACCGACAAGAATTGATGCGGATGCGCGGCCGCACGCAGGGCGTCGACCGCGATCTGCAAACCACCATCAGTGGCGTTCTTAAAGCCCACCGGCATCGATAAGCCAGAAGCAAGATCGCGATGCACTTGGCTCTCGGTCGTGCGCGCACCGATGGCGCCCCAGCTCACGAGATCGGCAATGAACTGCGGCGAAATCGGATCGAGGAACTCCGTCGCCGCCGGCAGGCCGAGCTCGGCGACATCGCGCAACAGCCGCCGCGCCAAGCGCAGGCCCTTGTTGATTTGGAAACTGCCGTCGAGATGCGGGTCGTTGATCAGCCCCTTCCAACCGACCGTGGTGCGCGGCTTTTCGAAGTACACCCGCATGACCAGCAACAGGTCATCGGCGAAGCGCGGGACTTCCTGGGCCAAACGCTCAGCGTATTCAATCGCCGCTACGGGATCGTGGATCGAGCACGGGCCGACCACCACGACCAAACGATCGTCGCGCCCATCGAGAATGCTGCCGACGGCGGTGCGCGCCTTGGCGACCGTATCGCTGACCCGCTCGCCGGCCGGGATCTCCTCCATCAGGATGGCAGGTGGGAGCAAGGGGCGCAGCTGTTCGATGCGCAGATCGTCGGTTTTGGCAGTCATGGGAGGGCGCAGAATGCCGTTGGTCGGTGGCCAGGGAAGCAGACATGTGGGTGCCTCGCAGCCGTTGCGTGCGTGGGTTGACGCGCCTCGCGCTGGCCTTCGCTGGACTGCGGCTACCGTGGACCGTGTGACCCTCGACACCTTCCATCCGAGCGTGGCGACGTGGTTTCGCGACTGCGTCGGCGAGCCCTCACCGACGCAGGTCCAGGGCTGGCCGGCCATTGCCAGCGGCAGCGATGTGCTGGTGGCGGCCCCGACCGGTACCGGCAAAACGCTGACCGCATTTCTTGGTGCCATTGATCGCCTGCTGCGCGAAGGCCCGTATCTGGCCGAGCGCTGTCGGGTGCTCTACGTGTCACCGCTGCGCGCGCTGGCGAATGACATCGCGATCAATCTGGTGCGACCGATTGAGGCCCTGTGCGCGCGCGATCCTTTTCTGCCGCGTCTGCGCGTGCTGGTGCGCACGGGCGACACCGATCCGGCCGCGCGGCAGGCGATGGCGAAGAAACCGCCGCACATTCTCGCCACGACGCCGGAGAGCCTTGGCATTCTCCTAACGTCGGCTTCCGGGCGGGCGATGCTGGCGGGCGTCGACACCGTGATTGTCGATGAGATTCACGCCGTGGCGGGCTCGAAACGCGGTTCGCATCTGGCCTTATCGCTGGCGCGTCTCGACGACTTGCGCGCGCATGCGGGCGCACCGCGACCGCAGCGCATCGGCTTATCTGCGACGCAGAAGCCGCTCGATCGCATCGCCAACCTGCTCGCGGGCACCGGTCGGCCGTGCACGATTGTCGACATCGGTCATCTGCGCGCCGTCGATCTCGATGTGTGGACGCCGTCCTCGGAATTATCCGCCGTATGCAGCGCCACCATCTGGGGCGAGCTCTACGAGCAACTCGCCGAAGCGATTCGCGCCCATCGCACCACGCTGATCTTCGTCTCGACACGGTCGTTGGCCGAACGATTGAGCCAACGTTTGATCGCCAGTTTCACCGAGGACGGCGATCCCGGCGAGGCCCTCATTGCCTGCCATCACGGTTCCCTATCGAAGGATCGCCGCCTGGACGCCGAGCAACGCCTGAAGGCAGGCACGCTGCGCGCCTTGGTCGCCACCGCGACACTGGAACTGGGCCTCGACATCGGCGAGATCGATCTCGTGGTGCAGATCGGCTCACCGCGTGCGATCGCTACCTTTTTGCAACGCGTTGGTCGTTCTGGCCATCGCATTGATCGCGTAGCGAAAGCCCGCTTAGTGCCACTGACCGCGAGCGAATTGGTGGAATCCTGTGCCTTGCTGCACGCGACGCGCTCGGGTGAACTCGATGCCATCGCGATTCCTGATGCTCCACTCGATGTGCTGGCGCAGCAGGCGGTGGCCCTGTGCGTGGACCGCGAACGCACGCTGAGTGAATTGCATGCCGTCATTGCCTCCGCGTGGCCGTATCGCGAACTCGATCGTGAATTGCTGGCGCGGACCCTGGCTCTGCATGCCGAAGGTCGCGGGGCTCTGCTGCACTACGATCGCGCCACCGGCATCGTGCGCGCGACCAAACGCGCACGCTTGACCGTCACCACCTGTTCGGGTGCCATCCCTGACACCGCCGTGTACCAAGTACGTGAAGATCCGGAGGATCTGCTGGTGGGCACGCTGGACGAGGATTTTTCGATTGAATCGAGCCCCGGCGATATTTTCCAGCTTGGCAATACCTCGTGGCAGATTCTGCGCGTCGATAGCCGCGCTGGCGTGGTGCGGGTGCGCAATGCCCACGGTGCCCCACCGACGATTCCGTTCTGGCTGGGCGAAGCGCCCGGGCGCACGCGCGAACTCTCGCAGGCGGTTGGCCACCTGCATGCGCAGGCTGATGGCCCAGCCTGGATGATCGCGCATTGCGGCGTCAACAGCATCGCCGCCGAGCGCTGCTGGGACCATCTGGAGCGCAGCCGCGTCGCGTTGGGCGAACTGCCGACCGCGACGCGTGTTGTGTGTGAACGTTTTTTCGATGAAGCGGGCGGCCAGCACGTCGCGCTGCACGCGTGCTTCGGCACGCGCATCAATCGCGCCTGGGGATTGGCTTTGCGCAAGCGCTTCTGCACCGGGTTCGGTTTCGAGCTCGAAGCCGCCGCCACCGATGAAGGCCTGCTGCTGTCGCTGGCTCCGACCACCAGCTTTGCCCTCGCCGATTTGTTCACCTATCTCTCACCAACCACGCTGCGGCAAACCTTGCTGCAAGCCTGCGTCACCGGCGGCCAGTTTGAGACCCGCTGGCGCTGGGCGACCACCATCGCGCTGGTGGTCGAACGGCGCAGCGCCGGTACCCGCACCCCGCCGCACTTGCTGCGCATCCGCGCCAACGACCGGTTGCTCGCGGCGTTTCCCGGTGCGCGCGCGTGTCCCGACAATCTCGGCCCGGGGCCGATCACGGTGCCGGAAGACCATCCGTTGGTCGCACAGACGGTGCGCGATTGTCTGCATGAATTGATGGACCTCGATGGGCTCGCCGCGGTCATCACCGGCCTGCGTCAGGGTCGCATCGCCACGCACGCAGTCGAGACGCGGCAACCGAGTCCACTCGCTGAAGCGCTCGTCGCCGCGCGCCCGTATGCCTTTCTCGACGACACGCCGCTCGAAGAGCGCCGCACGCGCGCCATCGCGCCTGCTGGTCCGGAGGCCCGCGAGCCGCTGCCGCCGACGGGTCTCACCGCCGCCGAGGCCGCCGCCATTCGCGCCGAGGCCTGGCCCACCGCTGCCAACCTCGAAGAGGTGCACGAAGTGCTGTCCTGGATCGGCTGGATCGCTGCTGACGAAGCCGGTCCATGGACCGCGTGGCTGCTGGAGCTGCAAGCCGCCGGCCGCGCCGAACTCGCCGAGGGTAAATGGTGCGCCGTCGGTCTCGACCGCGATCCGGTGACGCTGTGGCGCGGTCGCTTGGAGGGCACCGCAATGACGGATAGCACCGATCCCGCCCTACTCGCTCTTGAGCAAGCCGGCCTGGTCGCGCGCATCGCCGTTGATGGTGAACCACACTGGATCCATCGCCGTTGGCTGCATCGCCATCTGCGTGACGCGCGTGAACGCCGTCGAGCACGGGTGCAGCCGATCAGCCTGGCCGCGTATTGGCGCTTCCTGGTGCGCTGGCAGGGCGTGCATCCCGCACACCGCCGTGACGGTCACGCTGGCGTAGTCGAAAGCCTGCGCCAACTCGCTGCCCTCGAATTGCCCGCTGCGGCATGGATCGCGCACGTGTTACCGGCGCGCGTGACCACGTTCCTGCCGACGTGGCTTGACGAAGTGACGATGAGTGGCGAATTCGCCTGGGGCCGCTTATGGACCGCGAACGACAGCGAGGCCACCGCCCGCCACGCAATCCGCACCACGCCGATTACGCTGATACCGCGCCATGATCTGCCCGCCTGGCTCCGCCTCGCCGGGCCCGCGAGCAGCGTCGGCTGTTCCGGCCCGGCGCGTGAAGTGCTTGCCGCGCTCACGGCGGGTGGTGCGCTCTTTGTCGCTGATCTGTGCGCCCGCGTGCGCCAGCTGCCGGCCACCATCGAAGATGCGCTCGGCGAACTCGTCGCCACCGGCTTGGTCACCTGCGACAGCGCCGCCGGCTTGCGCTGGCTGCTGCTCCCCGCTGACCGCCGTCGCGATGCCCGCCCCCCAGCCGGCCGCTGGACCCTCTTCCGCGCCGAATCCCCCGACACGCCCGAGCCGGTCGCCACCCCGAGCGAAGCCGACGCCGCCCTGGTCGCCCGCACGTTGCTCGCCCGCGCCGGCGTCGTTATTCGCGCCGCCTACGACCGCGAACGCATCCGCTGCCCGTGGCGCGATGTGCTGCGCCAACTCCGTTTGCTCGAACTGCAAGGCCGCTGCCTCGGCGGCCGCTTCGTCGCCGGTGCCACCGGCGAGCAATTTGCTTTACCCGAAGCCGTCCCGCTGCTGCACCAGGACGACGGCACCCCGACCGAGATTCCCGCCTGCGATCCGCTCAACTACAGCGGCATCCTCACGCCCGAAGCCCGCGTGCGACAGAGCCTAGAAGCGCGCCTGCGCGTGGGGTGACCCTATTCGAGCCCCGCGTTATACAGCGTGCCATCGAGATGACAGGCGCTGAGCACGCTGATCAGGTCGGCGTCCATGCGGCGGTCGGCTTTGAGGTCGTCGATGACGGCGGCGGCGTCGGCGCCGGAGTCGGCGAGCATGCGGGTGAGGAAGGCGTGGGCGCAGGCGAGGACGCGGGCTTCGGTGTCGGCGTCGTCGCCGAGTTCGACCGCGCCGCGTAGGACGCTGACCACGGCTTCGAAGTCTTCGATGCGTTCGAGGTGCGCGGCGAGGTCCACGTCAACGCCGCGGTCGACGGCGGCGCGGTAGACTGGATGGATGAAGCCGGCCAGGACCAAGCGATCGCGGGCGAGCTGATCAAGCTTCAGTGCGCCGCCGATAGCGGCGCAGAAGCGCGCGCAGCGTTCGCCGCCGCCGGGGAGGTCATCGCGCGCTTCGAGGGCGGCGACGAAGGCGGAGACCGTACGCACCAAGGCGATGCGGTTACGGCGACGCAGTTCCACCGTTTGGTGAAACATGCCGAGCTGAATCGCGACGGCGGAGACCAGTTCGAGA
Source organism: uncultured candidatus Brocadiaceae bacterium (assembly GCA_964415495.1). GTDB lineage: Bacteria > Planctomycetota > UBA11346 > UBA11346 > UBA11346 > CAYQAQ01. Next base: position 8,034 of record CAYQAQ010000077.1, read on the forward strand.
TCGAGGTGCTCGAAGGGCTGCACGCCTTCGCCGCGGGCGAGATACAACACGCCACGCACTTGACCGCTGATCACCAACGGCACCGCGAGCACGCCGCGCACCCCTTTGCTCACCACGCTCGAGGAGCGCTCGAAGCGGTCGTCATCCATCGCGTTGGCGATGTGCAGGGCTTTGTTTTCGGTGAATGATTTCTTGACGATGGAGCGGCTGATCACCGGCTGAATCAGCGGGCCGGAGGTGCGCACCGTGGCTGGCACGAGCTTGCCGGTCGAGCCTTCACGGCGGAAGACGACGCCGCTTTCGGCGGGCAGATTTTGCACCAGATATTCAAGGACTTTGGCTTCGCGATCGCCAAAGCTGCCCGGATCGGAGAGCACGCGGCCGATCTGGTACAGCATGCGCAGGCTGCGCGCGCTTTCCTCGGAATGTTCGCTCTCTTTCGATTCGGCGATGTCGCTGAGTTCGTCGAGGCGGAATTCCATGGTTTTCGACAGTGCGTCGTGATCATCGTCGCGATACGAAATGCGCGACGAGCTTTCGTCGTCCTGCAAAGCAGTGCCGGATTCGTAGAGCAGCTCGGTGCTGCCGATTTTGATCACGTCGCCTTCGCGCAGCAACTCTTCGTCGGTGATCGGATCGTCGTTGACCAGGGTGCCGTTCTTGGAATCGAGATCGCGCACGAAGTACATGCCGCCGACCGGGAAAATCTCGGCGTGGAAACGACTGGCGGAGCGGTCCAGGATCTGGATCGAGGCCTCGGCATCGCGACCGATGGTCATGGGTTTCTCGCCCAGCGTTTTTTCGCGTCCGCGATAGGGGCCAGTGGTGATGCGTATCTTACTCATGCGGCCTCATCGCGCAGGAGTTCCAAACGCCGCGCTCGGCGACCAGCGCGAGCGGCCTCCTGCGCGTGGCCACCACGGCCAGCAATGAGTTCGAGCAGACGCCACGCGCCGGGTTCACTGGCGGCATCCTGAGCCAACGCGCGTGCGCCGCTGACGGCGGTGGCGTTGTCGCCGCTCAGCCAGGCCGTGGCGATGGTGCGATGACGACGACGCAGGTCTTCGGCGGCCAGCGTGCGCACGCGTTGGCTCACGCGCTGAACCGAGACTGCGATCAGCGCGACCACGACGTAACCGCCCAGGCACGCGAGCGTGACCCAGGTCGCCAAGGGCCGGATGACCACCAACTGGGCAAGGATGGCACTGCTCAGGCACACCACGGCCAACACCAGGCAGGGCACGCCCCACGCCAGCCGGCCGCGCAGGACGAGGCCCGCTCCGGGCAGTAGGCAATCGAGGACGGTCGGAGCCAGCATTGGAACGTCCCAGCATAGGTGCCGAATGTGGCCTGCCAACGGCAGCCCTTTGGCACGGTCTGTGATCTCTGTTGAGGGTACCGAGTCGAAATGACCCAGCTGCGAGAGCCCCATGACGGATGACCGTGATCCCCGTGCAAACGCCGACCAAAGCGACCAGAATGCAAAGCACGGGGAGGTCGTGCCGTCCGATGCGGCCCCATCGCGCAGTCCGGCGCGGCCGGATGCGGTGCTGCCGGAAACCCTGCTCGCCCTGCCCCTGAGCCAGCGGCCGGTCTTCCCGACCATGATGCTCCCCTTGGCGGTGCCGCCGGGACGGCTGGTCGACGTCGTCCGCAAAGCCATTGAGCACCATCACGGCTACGTTGGCTTCTTCATGACCCGCGAACCGCTCGACGAGTCGGCCTCATTTACCTACGAG
>CAYQAQ010000078.1:0-9014 GCA_964415495.1 uncultured candidatus Brocadiaceae bacterium
CCGGACGTCCGGAAGTCCGGACGTCTACTACGCGTGGATCCTGACTGAAAACGGCGGTCAAACCTCTGCCTCGATGATGCCAACAGAAGCGCCGGTCCATCTACGCCTGACCGACTTCCGGACGTCCGGACGTCCGGACGTCCGGACCGGGGCAATGGTTGAAAATTCATACCAGGGTCTCCCCGGTCCCGCCGCGATTGACCTTGATGTCGCCGCGTTCTTCCATCGCGCGCACGCCTTGCAGCAGGCGTTTTTGCGCTTCTTCGACTTCAGCCAAGGGCTTGGGCCCCAGCATCTCGATCTCTTCCTTGATGTTGTCACGGGCACGTGAGGACAGATTATTGAGAATCTTATCGGCGATTTCTTGTGGGATCGCTTTGAGCGCCAGAACCAGATCGGCCTTGTCGATTTCGGACAGCACCTTCTGCATGTCCTTGTCGGTGATGCGCAGAATGTCGTCGATGACGAACATCAGAGCCTGGATTTCATTGGTCTCGTCGGGAATTTCAGCCGCCATCTTCTCGATGATCGGCTTGCTGACCTCAGGCTTGCCGGCGGTGAGCATCTGCGCGACGGCTTTGAAGCGTTGTTTCATCGCATCGGGTGCCGGCGGAGGCGGCAGCGCACGCACGCGACGTTCGATCGCGGCTTCGATCCGTCGTAGGGACTCACCGGACAGGGATTCACTCGACGCCATGCGCCGCACCAGATCGAAACGCAGATCATCCGCCATGGTGCCGAGCACTTCTGCCGCCACCGGGGAATCGACATGGGTCAGCACCAATGCCTGCACCTGGGTATGCTCGCTCGCCAATAATTTAGCGAGGTCCTTGGCCGGGAATCCATGCAGGAAGCCGAACGGCTTCGCGCCGGCGACGCCACGCCCAGCCCGATCGATCAGATCGCGTCCACGTTCGCGACCGAAGGCTTTTTCGACCAAACGGCGCGTCGCGAGAGACGCATCGACGGCATCGCTACGGATCGCAGCGCCGAAGGTGCGCAACGCCGCGTCGAGCTCTTCACCCGACAACTGACCCAAACGGGCCATTTCCGCGGTAAGCAACTGCACCTCGCCGTCGCCCAGTTGACGCAGCAGCAACGAGGCGGCATCGCCGTCCAACGCCAACAACAGAGCGGCGACTTGGCGCACGCCCTGTTCGCCGTCTCGCTTGGGATCAGGCTTCGCCATGGATCCACTTCCTCACGATGGTCGCCGCGAGTGCCGGATCTTCCTGAATACGCCTGGCTAGGTCCTCGCGCAGGCTTTCACGACGATCGCGTGCCGCCTCGGGTACCGGCGGGGCCTCCGCTGCGCGCTGTTCGACTTCGCGCCGACGTTCCGTCGCCACGGTCAAGGCCACGTGGCCGCGCCGGAGCTGTCCGCGCGCCAGCAACAGGAAGACGATGACCGCTAAGACGGCGGCTCCATACCCGATCCATGTGCGCAGCTGTTGCGGATCAAGGGCAGACACCGCCGCCGCCACCTGGGCAAAGTCATCATCACGCATCATGCGGATGCTTTGCACCGTGGCCTTGAACCGTTCGTCCAACTGCGGAGTCGCCTCCGTCGGCTGGCTGCCGCGAGCAGCATGAAAGCCGATCGCATTCAGCACCAAATCCTTGTACTGCTCTAACTCCGCGGCCGGAATCGGTTCCCAGACCGTTTCTTGCGCACCGGTGGGTTGGCCCTGATCGTCCACGGCGGGCGTGGTGCGGCTGCGATGATCGATGAGAATCGATACGCTCATCGCGCGTACCCGGCCGACTTCGTCTTCTTGGGTGATGGTGCGGTTACCGACCACATACTCGTTGCGCGCTTCTTCCGTCGTTTTGCGTGCATTGGCCATCGGCGTGGTGGTGCCGCTGTCAGCGCCTTCGACGTTGCTCGCCGTGCCAGCGATACCCGCTTGCGCGAACACCGGTGTCGTTTCATCGAGCGTCGTGGTTTGTTCTTTGAGTACCACGGAACGATCGGGGTTGGTGCTGGCTTCGGTACGGCGCGTGAAATCCATCTTCACTGCCACCTTTACCTGGCTGCGGCCGCGACCGAGCGTCGCGTCGAGGATCTCCTGCGCTTTCCGGGTCAGGTACGACTCACGATTCGCCTCGGCCTCCAGCACGGTGCTCGCCATGCCCACGCCATGTTCGTCTTGTTTCGGCGTGAGCAGACCACCACCGTCCATGATCTGGACATGCTCAGGCGGCAAACCTGCCACCGCGCCACTGGTGAGATGGATGATGCCAGATATCTGCCGATCCGTCAGGCGCGCGCCAGGCGTCAGCGCTACCTTGACCGAAGCGCGCGGCTTGGCGTCAGCATCGCCCATGAACGGACTGGGCGCTGGGCGATCGATAAGCACACGGGCCGAGACCACCCCAGGCATTTCGCGGAAGCTGCGTTCGAGTTCACCGGCCACCGCCCGATCATAGGTGCGATGTTCCCGGAAAGTGCTGTCCCACATGCTGCCACCATCGAGCAGCTCGAAGCCTTTGACGCCATCGCCCAACATCGAGCGTTGCGACAATTCGTTGCGGAGGCGGTAGAGATCCTTGCTCGGCACCAAGATCGCAGTTTCGCCATCGGCCACCTGATAGGGCACCCGCGAGGTGTCGAGGAAACTGGCGATCTCGGCGACTTGGCCGCGCGTCAGATCACGCACCAGCAGCCGGTAATCGGGACGGCTCGCGCCGTACATGATCGCGCCCAAGACGGCCAATAGGCCGACGGTGGCCATGATCATGGTCACCTTCTGGGCCAAGAGCAGTCGTCCCCAGAGGACCGTGAGCTGTTGCAGCAGCTTGTTCATGTTTGCCTCGTCCCGACGTCAGCGGTGGGTGATTATACACCGGAAAGCGCGCGGTGTGCCAACGGAGAGAGGGGCGAGCGGCGAGCGGCGAGCGGCGAGCGGCGAGGGCCCCCAGGGTGTGCGGAGTGGGATTATGTATTTAAATGGGGTTTACCAAAACCAGCCGAGCCGTCTTGGTTCTTAGCCGAAATAAGGGACCTCGCCACTCGCCCCTCGCCGCTCGCCGCTCGCCACTAGAACTGCGTTCTCATCACTTCCTTGTACGCTTCGACCAGTTTATTGCGTACTTCGGCGGCCAGTTTCATGGATAACTGGGCTTGGCTCTGGGCGATCATTACCCGGTGGAGATTGTCGGTGTCACCACGTTCGACCGCCGCGATGGCCTCGTCGTAGTGATGTTGGCTCGCGTCGACCTGCTGCACGAAATCGCCGAGGACTTGATCGAAGCTGCGACCCTGGGCGTCGGTATTGCCGACAGTGGTCGGCTTGGGCGCCACCGGGGGGGCGGCGCCGGGGCCTAACAGGCGGCTCGGATCAAGAGGCGTGGCCATGGTCTGGTCGTCAGTCTACCATCAGTGACGGGATGTCGCCACCAGCAGGTAACGGATGAACGCACGCGGCGTGCCGAACCACGACCATCACCCTCATGACAACTCGCCAATGCGCAGCGCCGACTCATGCATGCGCATCAGACCGCGCGCGGCGTTGGCGTTCGCGTCGTAGGCACGCGAGGCCACCATCAGGTCGGTGAGCTCCAAAATGGGATCGATTTCGGGTGTGGTGACCATACCGGTCGCGGGGTCGGCATGGGGATGGCCGGGTTCATAGCGCTGGATGTAGCGGGGACTGGCAACCACGGCGGCGTCGACCTCGCCATTGGCTCGGCCACGTTGGTCAAACACGGCCGTGAACAGCACGCGTTGGCGCGCATAGGGCAGGCCTTGGCCCGGGGCCGTAGTATCGTTGGCATGAGCGAGATTTTCCGACGCCACGGTCATTCGCGTCCGCTCCGCACTCATTGCTGAGGCCGAAATTTCCAAGCTGCCAAAAAGCCGGTCGGTCATGGGGTTTTCCTTACGGTGCCGAGGTCAACGCCGTGTTAATCAGGCGATTGCGGCCTTGGAGGATGCTGACGTAGGTCTGATAGAGGAAGGCGTTCTGCGCGCCGGCGAGGACTTCGCGATCGACCGCGACATCGTTGCCGTCGACATCCATCGCGGTGGTGCGTGGTTCGTACACCGTCGGCGTCACCGAGAGCGGATCGTCCCCATTGGCCATGGCCGCACGGTAGGCCTCATCGAAGGCAACCGCACGGGTGCGATAGCCCGGCGTGTTCTGATTGGCGAGGTTGCCAGCGATGACCTGGGCTTTCAGCGTCGCGACGTCCAGCAGACGGCCAAGGCGAACGGAGGTCGAATCGTTGATCATGGGCGCACCGGCCAAGCTACGCATGCGACGTACCAATACGCGACCGTCCGGACGTTCGGACATCCGGAAGTCCGGAAGTCCTGCTGCACCAGAATGTTAGGATGTTCTCTGGGGCCACAGTGGACATCGGTCCGGTCACCCCCACCCTGCGCCCAGCCGTTTTCTTCTACCACACCGTCGCCCATTCCTGCGACGGTCCCGACGTCCGGACTTCCGGACCCCGGATTTTCGGACTGCGCCCATGACTGACTTTACGTGGATCGACACCCCAGCCGGTATCACCGAACTGGCCACCGCTTGCGCTCAGGCCCCCTGGACGGTGCTCGATCTCGAAGCCAACTCGATGTTCGTCTATCGCGAACGGGTGTGTTTGGTGCAAGTCAATGCAGGCGGACGACTGTTCGTGGTCGACACCTTGGCGTTGCCGGCCGAGGCCGACGTGCTCGCCCCCTTGAAAGCCCAACTCGAAGACCCGGCCCACCACCTGTGGGTGCACGGTGGCGAGTATGACATCGCCTGCCTCAAACGTGACTACGCCATCGCCCCGCGCGGCGTTTTCGATACTCAACAAGCGGCGAGCATGCTCGGCTGGGAGAAAACCGGCTACGGCGCGGTGGTCGAGAAATGCTGCGGCGTCACCCTGCCCAAAGGCCACAGCCAATACGACTGGGGCACCCGTCCGCTCGATAGCGCTGCCTTGACGTATGCGGTCGACGATGTGCGTTATCTGCCCGACGTCGTCCAGCGTCTCCAAGACGAGATTCGCTCCGCTGATCTCGAAGAAGAAGTCGCCATCGCCAACAGCGTAGTCGAAGCCACGGTGTGGACCGGCGGTTTCGATCCGGCCGGATTTTGGCGGCTCAAGGGCATCCGCGAGATCAACAATCACAGCCTGCCGCTATTGGCTGCGTTGTGGACGTGGCGCGACGAACGCGCGCGCGAAGCCAATTATCCACCCGGCCGCTTAATCGCCAACGACGCCTTGCTCGCGCTGGCGCGCAACGCCCCCACCAACTTCGGTCATCTCAAAAAAGTCGGCATGAAATCGTGGTTGCTGCAAGCGCACGGCGACAGCTTGATCGAACTGATCAAAACCGTGAGTGAGAACCCACCCGACGTGCCGGAACGCCCCTGGCGGCGTGATATCACGGAAGCTGAACGCCTGCGCGAAATCCGCCTCAAAGATTGGCGTCGCGCCGAAGCCGAACGCCGCAAGGTGCCCATGCAGGTGGTGCTGCCGGCCAAGGCGCTCGATCACCTCAAGCAGCACGGTGGCGATGACCTCGCCACCGTGCCTCAATTCGGCCCCAAACGCGCGGCGCGTTATGGCGAGGCTTTACAACGGATTTGCGTGAGTCCATAAGTCATTGCCACAATCCGGGAGTCCGGAAGTCCGGAAGTCTCGTGGTCGGGCGGTTTGGTGGCGCTTATGGAACCGTCGTGCTAGCATCATTTCCACCCATTTTTAGCTCATTTCTCCGCAAACAGAGACTTTCTGACTTCCTGACTTCCTGACGCCCGGACTTCCGGACTCCCGGACCGTGGCAATGAAACCCATTGGCACGCCGCTGGCGTTAGCGACGGGCATGCAGTCCCTGCCCTTTCCCGCGCCGGTGTCGTCGTCCGCTCCCCCAGTGCCCCGCGAGGACGCCAGCACACCGACGCGGCGTCATGAGGGTTTTGCCGAGCGTTTGCAAGAACGCGCGCCCAAGGAACGCGCGCGGGAGAGCCGCCCGGAAAAGCCCGAACAAGCGCACGCGACGACCGCCACCAGCACTAAGACCACCGCCCCGCAGGATGGGGCCAAGCCCAGCCAAACCGCGTCAGCGACAGCACCCACTCCACCGCTGACCAAGCCGTCGGACGATCCCGCCGCGGAAACGGTCGATATGCCGGCCATCGCGCCGGGATCTCTGCTCGCGGATGCCTTGCTCGCCCTGGTCGGCAGCACCAGCGCCGCTATCGATCCCGCCCAGCCCCGCGCGACCGATCAAGATCCGCTCCTGGCTGCGCTCGCCTTGCTGCTGGGCGACCTGCCGGACGCACAGGCGCTGCTGAAAACCGGCGTGCAGATGGGCGACCTCACCGTGACTGCGCCGACGATGGACGAGTCCATCATCGTACCGTCCCTGCTCGCTCTGGTGGATACTCCCGACGCGACGCTTCCGGCCGAACTACTGGATGCTGATGCCGTCGATCCCCGCGCCTTGCTGTCTGGCGGCGTCGCGATGACTGCGACCACCACCGGACCCAAGGCCACCACGACCACCACGACCACCACGACCACCACGACCAATGCGGACGCGCCCCTCACCGCCCCGGTGGCACCAACGTCAGACATTGCGATTCCCACCGGCATGCACGCCACAACCGACGACGCGAGCGACCACGCTGCGCGCCAACCGGCGGCTCCCGTCATGCCCATTACCGCCACCACGGTGCCCGAAGACGACACCCCGTTCACCATCGCCGAACCGCGCGCCGCTGGCGAGGCCCCCGCCGCGAAGCCCGCTGCTGCACCCGTTGCGCGTCCTACGCCCGAAGCAGGCAATCCGATGGAACGCGCCGTCGCCAACCAAGTCTCACGCGCGCTGATTCGCGAATCCGCCGATGGCAGTCGCATGATTTCGCTGCGCCTAACACCACCTGAACTCGGCACCGTGCGCATCGATATTGTCGAGCGCGCCGGCGTGATGACCGCCCGTCTCCATGCCGAAGATGCTGGCGTGCGTGTCGCCCTCGAGCGTTACCTGCCCCAGTTGCGGCAGGATCTGCTCTCGCACAACGCGCCGGTGCGCGAACTCCAGCTCGCCGATGCCTGGGCAGGTGATCTCACCCGCCAGAACCACGGCGACCAGCAGGGCCACACCGGCAACCGCCGCGGTAGTCGTTCTGCCTTCAGCCTCGACGGCTTCACTGCCGTTCCGGTCGGAGCCAGTGCTGCGACCACGATCACCTCCACCATCACTGCCGACAGCGTCGACGCCCGCGCCTGATCGGCACGGCGTGCGCGTACCTATTCCAAGAGGAACTCTCCCATGACCCAACGTGCTCTCTCCAGCGGTGTTTCCGGTATGCTCAACCAGCAGCTCGTGCTGGATACGACCGCCAACAATCTCGCCAACGTCAATACGCCAGGATTCAAGGCCTCGCGCGTCAGCTTTTCGACCGCGCTGATTCAGAGCCAGTTTAACGGTTCGGCTCCTGGTTCAGCGGTCGGTGGCCAGAATCCGCGCCAAATCGGCTTAGGCATGACGACCGCGTCGATCGACCTCGACATGCGTCAAGGCTCGATTCAAACCACGGGTCGCAGTTTGGACTTAGCTATCCAGGGCGATGGCTTCTTCGAACTCAGCGACGGCACCCTGTCGCTGTACTCCCGAGTCGGTAGCTTCGGCTTCGACGCCAATGACAACCTGGTCGATCTCGGCAGCGGCTATCGCGTCATCGGCAACACCTTTAACCTGGTGCCCAATCCTGACGGCACGCAGAGCACCAACCAGATCGGCATTCCCCTGGTGATCGATCGCAGCGAAACCTTCCCGCCAAAGCAGACCGAATCGATCCAATTCCAAGGCAACCTCAGCTCGCAATCGGATGCCTTGCGCGGATTTTCGCTGCAGTCGGTGTTTCCGCTCATCAATGAAGCGACCGGCGAGGCCGCCTCCGAAGCCACCCCGTTGCGCTCCCTGAGCATGTTCAATGGCGCGACCGGCACTCCCGGAACGCCACTGACCATCCACGTCTTCGGCACCAAACCGGATGGCGAAGTCTTCGGCTCCAGTTTTGACATCCATCCCTGGGATCCTTCCACCCCGCAACGAGGCTCAGTCGGCGAACTGGTCGCCGCGCTCAACAATTCCCTCAGCCAGGGCAACGATCGCTTCGCCACCGTCCGTCTGGATCGCGGCAACTTGCTCTTCACCGGCGTCGGTTCCGGCGATGGCTTCTCGTTATTCCTCGGCGAACAGAATCCCTTCCAGACCCAACAACCGATCGCATCACTTTCTCCGGGCGGCGGTCTCCCCTTCACGGGGGCCCCGGTGGTCGATGCGGCCACCCATACGCTCACCGCGCCGGAGGCCGGCTTGCTGAACGGGCAGTTCACGATTCCGGCCTATGATTACAGCGGTCAACCCGGAGCCATTGTGCGCGTCTCGGTCCGTATCAACGGTACCGAAAGGGGCACCGTCAGCATCACGGCCGCCGACTATAGCGCCGCCACTGCCGCTGAGCGCACGTTTGGTCTCAGCAGTTTCCCTAAGATCAATGCGGGTGATGTCATCAGCTACGATCTCAACGGCAATCTTGATCTGACCGACGGCGGGGCCGCTCCCGGCAACACTTTGGGCGTCGCATCGACCAGCATTCTCGATAGTTCCAATTTCAATTTGACCAATGACCTCAATGGCAATGGCCGCCCTGACATGTTCGATGAAAACTCGACCACGGATGCCAATGCGTGGCAGTACAGCTCGGCCACCAACGGGGTTTTTGACTGGTACCGCAGCCGATTGGTGCCGGAAACCGTGACCAGCTCGATCCAGGTCTTCGATGCCCAAGGTGGCAGACATACGGTTACCACCCAATTCTTCCGCACCGGTACCCGGACCGATCCCCTCTCGGGGGCGCGCATCAATAGTTGGGATATGATGGTCGATATCCCACCCGGCAGCGGTGTTCTCGTCGCGGATGTGGTCGCCGGTATCGAGTTCGATCAGAATGGCCGTTTCACCGGGAGTATCGGGAGCACGGTCAACGGCACCACCTTCAATGAAT
>CAYQAQ010000078.1:9024-9675 GCA_964415495.1 uncultured candidatus Brocadiaceae bacterium
TCACTGTTCGTCGGCAATCCGTCGTCGCAGTCGATCGAGATCCACTGGGCCTCGACCGGTCCGACCCAGCCCGCGAACATCCAGTTGAACTTCGGCACGTCCAACAGCGTCAATGGCCTGACCGGCTTCGGCAGCAACAGTAGCGCGAGCGCCGTGAACCAAGACGGGTTTGGCGATGGCTCGCTGGATACCCTCTCGGTATCCATCGAAGGCGACATCATCGGCCTCTACAACAACGGTGTCAGTCGCAAGCTGGCGCAGCTACAGCTGACCACCTTCCGTAATCCCAGTGGTCTGTCCCAGATCGGTAGCAATCTGTTCGGTGAATCGGTGAACTCCGGCATCGCCAATCGGCGCACCGCCGGTCAGGGCGCGGGCTTCATCACCTCGGGTGCGCTTGAAGGCGGCAACGTCGACATCGCCACCGAATTCACCCGCATCATCACTGCCCAGCGCGGCTTCCAGGTGAATGCGCGCGTCATCCAGACCACCGACCAATTGCTGGAAGAGCTCGCTAATCTGATCCGCTAAGCGTGACTCGGATGGCGCTTAGTCTGCCGGGCCCGCAGAGGTCACCGGCAGGCTGAGCGCCAACTCCTGCACCATCACTGCACCTTGGTTGACGAGCAAACCGAGGCCCGTGGCCGGTGT
>CAYQAQ010000079.1:0-9666 GCA_964415495.1 uncultured candidatus Brocadiaceae bacterium
AAGAAGCGCAGATATTGCTGGGGCAGCGGCTCATCGAGATGATATTGGGCCGCCAGCGCCGCTTCGACCGCGGGATCGGCGCTGCGCTCATCGTCGAAGGGGCCGCCCGGAGCGAGACGCACCAGCACGAAGGTGATGGTGGCCAGCACCAGCAGCACCACCGGTGCCAGGATCAGACGCTTGAGGATGGCCCGCAGCACGGGCTGACTGTGCGGAGCGCGCGGGCTGGGTCCAGGGTTCAGTGAAGACGGGAGCGCCTATATGGTGATGACGCCATGATCACCACCCGCACGTTGTGAGCTGGGTAGCGGTGTTCAGTTCGTCAGCAACCAGGTCTTGGCGAGTGCTTCGGCTTCGGTCGCGGCCTTGGTGTCGGCAAAGCGGGTGACGACCGTCCGCAATCCGCCGGCAATTTCTTGTGCTTTGGTTCGGTTGCTCGCCCGCTCCATAAAGCCTTTGGGGTCGCTTGCGAGCCCATAGGACGCTGCGGCCGCTTTCACCCGTGCCAACATCTCGGCCGCCCGCACCTCCTGCTGCACGCCGCGGTCGGCCCGCAGTTCTCTCAACGCGGTCTCGAATGGACCAGCCAATTCGTCGCCCTTGAACACGCCAGCCATGGTGCCAGCGATGCGCATGGCTTCGACCGGATCTTCGCTGCGCGCCGTCGTCAGCGCGTCGCGCTGCTTGCCGGCCCAGCCCTCGACCCGATTCAATAACTCTTCCGCTTCCGTGCGAGTGGCGGCATCGTCGCTCAGCGCCTGCTTGCGCACCGACTTGAGCGCACCGACCACACCCTGGCGCTTGCCGATGGCCTGGGCTTCACGGGCCAACTTCTTCCACTCATAGCCGGCGACCAAGGCACCCGGCGCTGCAGCGATGGCCTTGACCAGATGTTCCTCGACCTTGAACGGTGAACCGTCGTAGATCAACACGCCGTTGTGATCGAAGAGAAAGCAGTGCGGCATGCCGCTGACCTTGGCGCCGGCCAACCGGCCCTGATCGACGACCGTGATGTTGTTGCCTCCACCCTTGGCCAGCCACACCGCGCGGGTGTTGTCGGCCGTGCCGCCCTGGCAGTGGTTGGCGACGATGACGAAGGTCTCGCGATCGTACTTGCTCTGCCACTCGGCGAGATGCGGAATGCTGGCCAAACAGGGCGGGCAGTTGACGCCCCAGTACTCAAACAGCACCACCCGACCTTTGAGATCGTCGGCGGTGACCTTCGGCCCATGCACCGCCGTACCGAGTGCGACCCCATCGAGAGTTGCGGCCGCCGACAACAGCGGCGCGGCGAGGAAGAGGCAGAGCAGGGCGGGCAGGGCGAAGCAGCGCATGGAAAGACTCCAGGCGGAAGACTAGCGGGTTCCCGATCAGGTTCCAGCGTCACTTGGAGCGCATATATCGTCTGTTTGCGTCAGGGTTTGACGCGCTCGACGACCTCCAGGCCATAACCAGCCAGGGCACTGAGGTTGCGCTCGCTGGTGGTGATCAGGCGCATCTGACGCACCCCGAGATGATGCAGGATCTGGGCGCCGATGCCGTATTCGCGCAGGTCCATACCGCCCGCCGCCGGCGCTATCGGGCGCGGCACGGTGCCCGGCGCCAGCTGGCCGCCCGCTGCCAGGAGCTGATCTGGCAGGCTGCGATTGGCGAAGTCGTTCACCAACAACAGCACCCCTGCCCCCGCGGCAGCAATGCGCTGCAAGAAGTCCTGGGTTTCCAAGCGACCGGGGGCGTGGAAACGATCGGTGAACAAAGCTTCCTTCTGCACGCGCACCAGCACCGGCGTCGTGCGTTCGCCTTGTGGGCGCAAGGATTCGCCCAGCACCAGCGCGAGGTGGTGTTCGCCGTTGAGCGTATTGACGTAGGCATAGGCGCGGAAATCGCCCTGTGCGGTGGGGACCACGGTTTCCGCCACCACTTGGACCAAAGACTCGCGCGCTTCACGCCACGCGATCAGGTCGGCGATACTGGCGAGCAGCAAGCCATGTTCAGCGGCATAGCGTTCGAGATCCGCCAAACGCGCCATCTCGCCGTCGGGGCGCATGATTTCACAAATCACGCCGGCCGGTTTACAACCCGCCAGGCGCGCCAGATCCACCGCTGCTTCGGTGTGTCCGGCGCGCACCAGCACCCCGCCATCGCGCGCGCGCAGCGGAAACACGTGACCCGGCGTGACCAGATCCTGCGGCTTGGCGTCATCGGCGATGGCGGTAGCGATGGTGCGCGCGCGATCGGCGGCGCTGATACCGGTGGTGACGCCTTCTCGCGCCTCAATCGACAAGGTGAACGCCGTGCCGAAGCGCGACGCGTTGGCGCTGGTCATCAGCGGCAAGCCGAGCCGATCGAGCAGCGGCCCATCCATCGACAGACAGATCAGGCCACAGGCCTTGGTCGCCATGAAGGCGATCGCCTTGGCATCGGCGAATTCGGCCGCCATCACCAGATCGCCCTCGTTTTCGCGGTCTTCGTCGTCTGCAAGGACGATCATCTCCCCGCGGCGCCAAGCGGTGAGGACATCCGGAATCGCTGCAAAGGGCATGACGTCATTGCACGGAGCGCGCCCGCGGACGCAAGGCGGGGATTTAAGGGGGGCAACGTTCGCCCCGACCGGAGGCGACCGATGGGTCCAGCAGCTTGCGTCAATCCGGCAACCCACCAGTAATCTGAGAACGGACGCATCAGCAAGAGAGTTAGCGTTATGACGACTCTGATCGGCTCATGATGCTCAACAACCGTTGGGGACACGCTGATCAAGGAACCCATTGGGGTCGGTCTCAAACTCGGCGCGCTCCAATGGACTCTCGAAGTTCACATAGGACAACTCCTTGCCGCAGGCTTCGAGCGCGAAGCGTGGTCTTCCCCGATTGGCGTAGACCAGTGCGCGGGGTAACCACGACGCAACTCTTGTCGAATGGGAAGGAGACGTCGGCTGATCATATCCTACAATCATGGAATTCAATTCCATGATTGTACACGCGGTCTGCTAAATCCATGAAAAATAGTGTTTAAAATGGCTCTTCCGTGATTGCAGTGGTTATGAACGCCCTATCCCGTCACGCTGCGCAGCAGCTTGGTGAGCGAGCGCCGAAGGTGATCGCAACGGTCATGGATGGGATGATCGAGATCCAGTTCACCGAGATCCGCCACGATACCCAGCTGCCCCTGCAATTCGTTCGCTGATGCGCGTGCAATGGTCAGATAGCGTGCGAACTGCCGATCGCTGCCGGAAGACGCCCCTGCACCGATGTTGCTAACGACCGAGATCGCCGCGCGCCGCATCTGGTTGACCAGATCGCCGAAACCGTGCATGCGTTCCGTTATTCGTGCGATGTCACGCAGATTTTCACGCGCGAGTGTGTCGACGAAGAGGGAATGGAAACGTGCCATGGTGAGGCTCCTTCTGGAGCCTGCCGAACCCGTCGCGCGAGGCCTGCGGCCAAGGCTGGCCCGAGATGACGCAACACATGCAAGCCGACCGCCGTCGCCGCCAGATCCGCCGTCGCCAACACTGCCGCCACCGCCGCCACATCCCGCCCATCGATCGCCTGCACCGGGACCACGGTGACCACGCGCTCGGTCACGCCTTCGACCTCGATCACGCGATAGCTGCCCCGGGCGTTGAGCGCCGCCACCACCTCCGCCGCCACATCGACAAAGACCACCGACCACCCCGCCACGCTGAAGCGCTCGGCCATGAAACCGCGGCCGATATTACCGGCACCGAACTGGACCAGGGTGGGCATGGCTGACCATGTGCACGCGCAACCCACGGCTCGGCAAGCTCCCGGGTCTGCCAACGTTCTCAGCCGCTGTTGCGACCGACCCGTGGCCAACCCTTTCCTGACTCCTCCGCAGCGACTACCCTGCCACCATGGCGCAGCCAGACTACGCGTGCGCGCTGATCGAGGACGACCATCACCGTCTACTCCTGGAGCTACGCCCTCCCCACGCACGTCATGCTGCCGACCAACTGACCTGCTTCGGCGGCAAGCGCGAAGCCCATGAGGACGACCGAACCTGTCTGCTGCGCGAGCTGCGTGAAGAACTGGGGTGGATCCCCTCTTCGGCTGAGCCCGCCTGCGATCTCTGGCAGAGCGACCGCTGGATCGCCCGCTTTTTCCGCTGCCGCTGGGCGGGTGACCAACCCCGCACCGAACCCGATTCGCTCGCAGTCTGGGCACCGTGGGCGAGTCTGCCGGGATTGCCGCTGAGCCCCTGGCATCGAGACGTCTTGTTGGCCGTCAGGCAGGGTCGGTCTCACGTCGCTTTGGCAGTGCGATCGTGAGCGCTGCCGACATCACGGTTATTCTGCCGACCTTCAATCGGCGGCATGTGCTCACGCATACCCGGCCCATTTACGTGGCCTTAGCCCAACGTCATCCGCTTCTGATCATTGATGATGGTTCGACTGACGGCACAGCAGCGTGGTTGTCCGCCCTGGGCTTGCGGGTGGTGCGCCATCCCCGTCGCTTCGGGTTACCCGCCGCCCGCAATACGGGATTGCGACTGGCCACGACACCGTGGGTATTTTTCGGTGAAGACGATGTGGTGATGCCCGCTGATCATCCCCAAACGTTGCTGATGTGGGCTAAACAACAGCGCAACGTCGCCGCCGTTGCGGGGCGCTTGTTTGCCGGAACGTCCTGGACGCTGCCAGCGGTATCGCCGCCCGACGGAACCCGTCCTCTGCTAGACCCGATCTCCTGCACCGGGGCCTTTGATGCACCGCTCTCGGCACCACGTCCGCTCCCTTCATTGCATGCTTGCGCCTTGATCCATCGCGCTGCGGCGCTCGCGGTCGGCGGGTATGATCGTACTTGGATCGACAGCGCGTTCCGCGAAGAGTCTGATTTCTATGCTCGCCTCTGGCATGACGGCCACGCCTGTTGGCTGGCACCCGAGGCCTGGGCGATCCACGTCCGTCACCACCTCGGCGGTGGGGCACGCGGCGGCACCGCACTGGCCCAACGGCTGCGCAATCGCTGGTCGTATTGGCGCAATGATCTGCGCTTTCATCGTCGCCACCATCGAGCGTGGCAACGTTGGGCACCGACCGTCCCCGGACCGGGATGCTTCGCATTGGCAACAAGTTGGCGTCTCGGCCGCAATCTTTGGCACCAGGTTACCCAGCGATGACATCGCGCGTGGTCGTGCTTACCACGGAATATCCCGGTTGCGGCGTGAGCCAGGGCATCGGTCGCGTCGCCGACATGCTCGCCACCTGCCTCACCCATGCTGGCGTTGAGGTCTTGGTGCTGGCATCGACCGACAGTGGCCGTTGGCGCATTGCGCACGGCACCGCGAGCCAGCTCCCAGGCCACGACGGTCCTTTTGCCATTCGTCCCTGGCAGAGTCGCGCTTGGATTCGCCGCGCCTGTACGGCGTTTGCGCCCGACATCGTTGAGACCAGCAATTGGGGCGGACTCGATGCTGGACGCGGAGCCTGGCGTACCGTGGTCCGACTATCGACCTCAACCGCGCAGATTCCCAACGAACTGTGGCGTCGCCGTCTGCTGCGCCCGCTGCACTTGGCGTGGGAACGGCGTTGCGTTCGCCACGCGGATCGCCTCATTGCCGACAGCCACGCCATGGCTGCCGTCGGCCAAAAACTGTACGCGCGCGACGCTGACGACGTCATTTTACATCCCCATATGGGCAGCATCGTGCCGCCTTCAATTGGCCGCGATGTGCTCTTTGTCGGCCGCTTGGAAGCGCGCAAGGGCGTGGATATCCTGCTCGCCGCGTGGGCAGCCAGCTCGGCGCGGAGCACCGGCTCCACACTTCATCTCGTTGGCCGGGATCCGCACGGTTTCGGCCGGCAGGCCCTGCAACGCTGGGGCAGTACCGGTGTGCGCTGCCATGGCTGGCTCAGTGAAGACGCTTTGCGTGCCGTACGGGCTCAATGCGGCATTCAGGTGGTACCTTCGCGCTTCGAGAGCTTCGGTTTGGTGGTGCTCGAAGCCTGGGCGCACGGATTAGCGGTGATCGCCAATGATGCCGGGGCGTTGCCAGAAGTGGTTGGCACGGCCGGTTTGATCGCAGATGACACCGCAGCCTGGGCCGCGGCCCTCGCTACGCTGGTCACGGATTCCGGCCGCCGGCAGGCCTTGGCCTTAGCAGGTGCTGAACGCTTGCGGCAACACCATGATCCGACCGCCTTCGCCGCAGCGACCCTCGCCGCCTATGCGCGGGCGCGTTGCGTGTCACGGACGTCAGTCTAGGCTAACACGATGACCCGTCCGCAACCGGCGACGGCCGGAACGGCCAACGAAAGTTCCCCCACCGAGGTCACCATCATTTGCGCGCAAGGTGGTTCGCTCGGCGCTGCGCTGCGTGAGGCGTGGCGATACCGCGGCTTGTGGGCCACGCTGGTCCTGCGCGATCTGCGCGTGCGCTACGCCCAGGCCGCCTTCGGGGTCGCGTGGGCGATCCTGCAACCACTGGCCCTGCTGGCGGTGTTTACCCTCGTCCTGGGACGCGGGCAACCGTTAGCGTACGCCGCCGTCACCGTGGTTGGACTGGTTCCGTGGCTGCTGTTCTCCACCGGCTTCAGCCATGGCGTCAACGTGCTGATCGATCAGGAGCGCCTCCTGACCAAGGTCTATTTTCCTCGTCTCGTGTTGCCCGCTGCCGCTCTGTGCGCCGGGCTGGTCGACACCGTGATCGTTCTGGCGCTGGCCTGCGTGCTGCTCGCAGCGACCGGTCAGCCACCCGGCATCGCCGCCATCACTACGCTGGTCCTGATTCCGATGACCTTGCTGGTCGCCGCTGGACCGGTCATGTTCCTCTCGGCACTCAATGTGCGCTACCGCGACGTCCGTCACGCACTGCCTTTGCTCACCCAGGTACTGCTGCTCGCCAGTCCCATTGCGTGGCAGCCGGAGCATATCTCCGCCGCATGGCACGAGTGGCTGGCGTGGAATCCCCTCTGGGGCCTCATCGGCGCTTGGCGGTGGGCCTTGCTCGACGAGGCGCTGGTGGTCGCTGATCTCGTGCGTGGCGGTCTCGCCGCACTGCTGCTGCTCCTGGTGGGGCTGTGGTATTTCCGCCGCACGGAACGCTCATTCGCGGATGTGATCTGAATGGGCACCGCCATCAGCATCCGCGATCTCGGCAAGGAATATCACCTTAAAAACGGACGTAGCACCTATCGGACGTTGCGCGAGTCTCTCTCCGATTGGATACATCGTCGCACAGCGAGTGCGGATCGCTCTTTCTGGGCTCTACGCGAGGTAACCTGCGATATTGCTGAAGGCGAAGTGGTCGGCCTGATCGGCGGCAATGGTGCAGGCAAGAGCACGCTGCTGCGGATCCTCGCCCGCGTGACGGCACCCAGCACCGGCACGGCGACCCTGCGTGGGCGCGTCGGCAGTTTGCTCGAGCTGGGGGCAGGATTCCACCCCGAGCTCAGCGGGCGCGAAAATATCCATCTGGCCGGCACCGTGCTCGGCATGACACGGTCCGAGGTACGGGCACGCTTCGACGCCATCGTCGCCTTCGCCGAGATTGATCGCCATCTCGACGAACCGATCAAACGCTATTCGAGCGGCATGTATTTGCGCTTGGCCTTCGCAGTCGCCGCTCATCTCGACTGCCCCATTTTGCTGGTCGATGAGGTGCTGGCGGTGGGCGATGCGCGCTTCCAGCAGCGCTGTTTGCATTCAATGGATGCTGCGGCTCGCAGTGGCCGCACCGTGGTTTTCGTCAGCCATGACCTCGGTGCCGTGGGGCGGCTGTGCAATCGCACGTTGTGGTTGCGGGATGGCCGCATCGCTGGCGATGGTCCAACGGCAACTGTGATCGGCCAATATCTCGCCGACAGCAGTGGTGCGGGGTTACAGGCAGCGGTCGAGAGCGCACGCGCCCGCTGCACCGATCCCGCGTTTTCCTGGCTCAGCGTCGACATCCTGCAGAACGGCGCGCCAGTGACGGTCCTGCGTAACGGCAGCGCCACGGTCATTCGCATCGCGTATCAGGTTTTACAGCCGCAACGTGGCTTACGGGTATACCTGGATTTGCTCGATGAGGGCGGCCGCATTCTCGTGCGCAGCCTGCACGATGAGCGCGATCCTGAACCAGCACTGATGGTGCCAGGAGCCTACGTGAGCGAGGTCACCATCCCTGCCGATCGATTGACCGATCGGCCCTGCCATCTGGTGATCCAAGCAACGATCTTCGACGTGCGAACGGTCGCGCCGGAAATTTCCACCCGCATGGATGTCGTGCGCACCACGACCGTGAATGCCTCGTATCCGAATGAGCCACTACGCGGTGCCCTTCTTGCGGATCTGGCTTGGACTACGGTGAGGATCGAACCATGAAACCTCCGCGTTGGGTGCGACGGATCGCGCGTCGTCTCGCGGCGCCGCCCTTGGCGGGACTGGTGATCGAAATAGCCGATCTCCCGGCTCTGTTGCGGGCCCTTGAATGGACCCAACAACCGATGGTCGAAGACGATCCAAACGATGGCGCCGCCGGTCCGGAAAATGTCAATGACCGCGCCCGACGCGACCGTGAAGTGTTGGCGGCCGCCTGCGCCAACGCGCCCGGCCCTCATCTGCTGGAAATCGGCACCGGAACCGGAGCGTCAACCGTGGTAATGTCGGTGAACGCGCCCGCAGCGACCATCCACACCGTCAATATCGCCCCCGAGGATATCGCTACTGGCGGCACACTGACTACGTTTGCACCCGAGCGCGCCGTGATCGGCAGTCGGTGGCGCGAACGTGGCTGCACCAATGTCACCCAGATCCTCGCCAACACAGCGCATTGGACGCCGACGTTGGCCACCATCGACCTCGCCTTTATCGATGGCTGCCATGACGCGGCCTTCGTCCGCCAGGACACGCCGTTGGTTCTGGAGCGGGCACGTCCGGGTACGCTCATTCTTTGGCATGACTTCCATCCCGGTTTGATCCACCGTTTCGGATGGATTCGCTCGGTCTGCGATGGCGTCGAAATGGTGGCAGATGCCGGCCTTATCAAAGGCCCCATCTACCATCTTCGCGATTCGTGGATCGGGCTCTACCGAGTGCCGGGCTGATCATGCGCATCCTGCTCGGTTATCCGTGGTTCCCTTCCGAGGCCTACGGCGATGTGCGGCGTTTGCATGAGGACTATATCCTGCGACTGCGTGCGGCTGGATTTGATGTCGAGGGATTCTGCCTGACGCTGCGACCACCGGGAGGAGCGCTCACCTTTCCCGAGCTCGACCTGCTTTGGCGCTGGGGAGATCGCACCCTTCTTGACCTGTATTGTCGGCTCGAAGCCGCGCTTGAAGACTGCGATGTCTTTCTCAACTGTGCGGGCATCAACGTCCATCCCGCATTCGTGGAGCAGCTTCCGGTCATCACCGTCTTCCAGTGCTTCGACGATCCCGAGGCCTCCGCGCTATTGTCGCGTCCGGTCGCGAGCAGCTATGACCTCTGTTTAGTCGGTAACGCTGCTGAGGTCGAAACCTACCGTGCATGGGGCGCTCGTGCGGAATGGGCACCGATGAGTTTGATGCCGGGCATCTATGATCCCGAAATGACTGAAATGCGCATCCTCGAAGGGGAGCGCGCCATTGATATGGCGATGCTCAGTGATCGCTCCAGTCCCTGGCGACGTCAGCGACTGGATCATCTCGCTGCCGCATTCCCTGCTGGTCGCTTCCACGGCAAA
>CAYQAQ010000080.1:0-9608 GCA_964415495.1 uncultured candidatus Brocadiaceae bacterium
CGGTTGAACGCGACCACACCGTCTATGGTGACGAATGCAAATTCGGTGGCGGTAAGGTGCTGCGCGAAGGCATGGGCCAGGCCGCTGGGCGCGGCGACGCCGAGTGCCTGGATCTGGTGATCACCAATGCGCTGATCGTCGATTGGACCGGCATCTATAAGGCGGATATCGGCATCAAACATGGCGTCATCGTCGGCATCGGTAAAGCCGGCAATCCCGATGTGATGGCGGGTGTCACGCCGGGCATGATCGTTGGCGTGACCACGGAAGCGATCGCGGCCGAAGGACTCATCGTCACGGCGGGCGGTTTTGACGCCCACATCCATTTCATCTGTCCGCAGCAAGTGCATGAGGCCCTCGCCAGTGGCGTCACCACGTTCGTCGGCGGCGGGACGGGCCCGGCCACTGGCACCAATGCCACCACCTGCACGCCCGGTATCGAGCACATCCGCATGATGTTGCGCGCGACCGACGGTCTGCCGATGAATTTCGGTTTCACCGGCAAAGGCAACTCGGCCAAGCCCGAAGGTTTACATGAGCAGATCGCTGCGGGTGCCGTCGGCCTCAAGCTGCACGAAGACTGGGGCACCACGCCCGCATCCATCGACTGCTGTCTCGGCGTCGCCGAGGAACATGACGTTCAGGTCACGATCCACACGGACACCTTAAACGAATCGGCCGCGGTCGAACATTCCATTGCGGCCTTCAAGGGTCGCACCATCCATACCTACCACAGCGAAGGAGCCGGTGGTGGTCATGCGCCGGATATCATGCGCGTGTGCGGTGAGCCCAACGTCATTCCGTCGTCGACCAACCCGACCCGGCCTTACACCGTCAACACCATCGACGAGCATCTCGATATGCTGATGGTCTGCCATCATCTGGATGCCAGTATTCCGGAAGATGTCGCCTTTGCCGAATCGCGCATTCGCGGCGAGACCATTGCTGCCGAAGACCGGCTGCACGATCTCGGCGCCATCAGCATCATTTCGTCGGATTCGCAGGCCATGGGCCGCGTTGGCGAGGTCATCACCCGGACCTGGCAGACCGCCGACAAGATGAAACGCCAGTTCGGTTTCCTCGCTGGTGATCGCGGTTCGGATAATCTGCGCATCAAGCGCTACATCGCCAAGTACACCATCAACCCGGCTATCGCCCACGGCATGGGCCATGTCATCGGCTCAATCGAAGTCGGCAAGCTGGCCGATCTGGTCTTGTGGAAACCGGCGTTTTTCGGGGCCAAACCGGAACTGGTGCTCAAGGGTGGCATCATCGCCTGGGCGCAAATGGGTGATCCCAACGCGTCGATTCCGACGCCGCAGCCCGTCATCATGCGCCCGATGTTCGCCAGCTTCGGCAAAGCTGTCGGTCCGACCAGCATCGCCTTCGTCAGCCGCGCCGCCGCCGAGGCCGGCGTCGGCCCCGCGTATGGCCTCAGCAAACGGACGGAAGCCGTGCGCGCGTGTCGCGGCATCGGCAAAGCCGACATGAAGCTCAACGACGCCTGTCCTCGCATCACCGTCGACCCGGAAACCTACCACGTCACGGCCGACGGCGAACGCATGACCTGTGAACCGGCGACGACGTTACCTTTGGCGCAGCGTTATTTTCTCTTCTGAGCCCATGATGATGGACGCGCACCACCTGCTCGTCTGGCAATTGATCGATTCTGCCTTTCCCACCGGTGGGTTCGCGCATTCGGGTGGCGTCGAGGCCGCCGTGCAATTGGGCGCGATTCGCGACCGCGACGATCTCGTCAGCTTTCTCCATGACAGCATCGCGCAGTGGGCGGCGCAATCGGCTCCTCTTACTGGTGGGGCTTATGATGACGCCGGTGCCGTGCCGACCATCGACCGCTGGACAGAAGCACTCCTTGCCGGCAATGCGGTGGCTTTACGTGCCAGCCGCGCCCAAGGCATGGCCTTTCTCATGGCCGGTGAGGCGATCAATGCCGAGATTGCCCAATTGCGCCTGACCTTGCGCGCTGCCGGGTCACCAGCGCATCTGGCCGTCGTGCTGGGTGCCTGTGGTCGCTTACTCGGTCTAGATCGGGTCAACACGCTCGCCATCGGCGGATTCCTGGTGCTGCGCGGCGCAGTTTCTGCCGCCATTCGCCTCAACGTGATCGGACCTTTGGCGGCGCAAGGCGTGCAGGCGGCCTGCGCGCGACATCTCGCCCAGGCGGTGCCGCGTGCGAATGCGATCCCCTGGCAGGATGCCAGCAGCGTGCGCCCATTTTTAGAATTGGAGCAAGGCCACCAGGACCGGCTCTATTCCCGTTTATTTCAATCCTAATCGGAGTTTTTATGATTCTACGTCATCGTTTCCAACATATGCACCACGACCACGGTCCTGGCCACTTCCATGCCCGTGAACAACCGCGTCACCGTGATCTCGCCCGCCGGGCCTTCACCATCGGCATCGGTGGTCCGGTCGGCTCGGGCAAGACCGCCCTGATGCTGCAATTGTGCCGGCGTCTGCGTCTATCATACCAGATTGCTGCCGTCACCAATGACATCTTTACCAAGGAAGACGGCGATTTTCTGGTCAAACATCAGGCGCTGGAAGCGGAACGTATCCGCGCCGTCGAGACCGGTGGCTGTCCGCATGCGGCGATCCGCGAGGACATCACCGCCAACCTGGTTGCGCTGGAAGACCTGCATGCGCAGTTCCATCCCCAAATGCTGCTGATCGAATCGGGCGGTGACAATCTCGCCGCCAATTACAGCCGCGAATTGGCCGACTACATCATTTATGTCATCGATGTCGCCGGTGGCGACAAAGTCCCGCGCAAAGGCGGTCCTGGCATCACGCAAAGTGATTTGCTGGTGATCAACAAGATCGATTTGGCTCCGCACGTCGGGGCCGACTTAGCCGTGATGGAGCGTGACGCGAGGCGCATGCGCGGTGACGGCCCGACCGTGTTTGCCCAAGTCAAACATGGCGGCGGCGTCGACGAGATCATCGATCACATCATCCACGCCTGGCAGCACGCCACGGGCGCACAGCACGCTCACTGAATCTCCCGATTCGAAAAGAGAACAGGAGACGCAGAGACGCGGAGGAAGACAGAGAGGACCAAAAGCCTTTGCTCTCCTCCTTCGAATCTCTGTGTCTCAGCGTCTCCTGTTTATGCGGAATAACTGTGCAGCGTTCTACGATGCCACGCCGGTGACGACGGCCTTGACCGCTGGCGCGGTTCGGCCACGGCGATGCCAAGCATCGACGCGCTGCCATTGCGTCCAGGTGCGTTCGGCGAGCTCGCGCATCGTGACTTTCTGGAAGCCGGTGATGTTCGGTTCGATCGTATCGTTGAGCGGAGCCACCAAGGGTGACGTGAAAGCCTGGCGGCCGGCGATGGTGCCCACGATGTTGCCCACAGAGGCGCCGTTGCAGTCGGTATCCAAGCCAGCCATGACCGAAATACAGATGACGCGGTGCGCATCTTTTCCGCCGTAGGCCAGAGCAAGGACGCAGATCAGCGCGTTATTGATCGTGTGCACCACATGCATGGCGGGAAAGGCGGCCTCGACCCGATCCATGCACGTTTCCCAATCAGCGCTGACGTCAATCCAGCCGAGCAGATCGTGTACCGCGCGAGCGAGACGGCAGTCACGCGGGATTTCCGACAGGCCGATGCTGACGAGTTCCCGCCAATCATGCACGACGACCGCAGCCGCCTGCATCGCGGCCATGAACATCTCACCGTAGATGCCGTTGCGTTCATGCGTCCAGTGCGCGTCGCGCCAGGCGAATTCCGCGGCTAGTTCGGGCTTGCCTGCACAGACCCACGCCCAGCCGTCGCTGCGAATCTGGGCACCAATCCATTCGCGGTAGGGATTGCGGTAGCGACGGGTCCACTCGGGGGTGCACGCGGTGCCACTGGTGCGGCCCCAGCGGTTCCAAAAATTGAGTACGGCTTGGGTTTCAGCGGTACAGATGGATCCGTAGGGAATGTGGCCGGTCCAATAGCGGGCGACATCTTCCCAGGTGAATTCGGGTCCGTGCTGCTCGACCACGCCGAGACCGACTAAGCTGTAGTGGATATCGTCGTCGGACTCCATGCAGGTGATGTTCTCGCGCCAGGAACGCGGACAACGAATGCGCAGCTCATCCTCGGTCTCACTGCCACTGAAATAGTCCGTGAGTGGCCAATCACCGCGATGATCGAGGTACTGCTTAATGCGCGTGCGGCCAGCGAGGCGACCTTGTGCGTCGCGGACCATGCCCATGATCTCGACGGGTTTCCCGAGGGCGCAGCCAACGCAACGACCGGTCCACGCACCGTGAAAACGGTCAAGGGCTTCATCCGCATGTGGTGTCCAGGCGAGATCGCGCGGACCTTGGGGACGCAGGGCACGAATGGCGATGAGGTCATCAGGTTCACGGGCTGCCAGCAGGGGATCCTCCGGCACGGCCATGAGCGCGTCGTACAGCGGGTCGATACGCTCCGTGTTCCACGCATCACGTTCAGCGTGCAGGGCAGCGAAAGCACGCCGCAGAGGATCGGGAATATCGCAGCCCTCGTCGGCGCGCTGGATGAACTCCTCGCGGAGTAACTGATAGGGATTGGACCAACCGGCCATGGCGCATGCTCCTGATCCACGACCCTATGGTTTTCCGGGACGGTTGCCGTCGATCCATTATCCAGTTGTCATCGACTTTTCGTCCTGGATGGCGGTGGATTCGCCTCTAGGATGAGGTCATTGGCCGTCTTCAATCGATGATTACTCCTTCTGGAGTCCGTCATGCTGCCGCTCACGGGTCCGTTCACGCCCTACATCCATGCTTGCGACGCAACCGCACGACTGCGGCCGTGGGAGATTCCGCGCCGCCGTCTGGCGCATTGGCTGGTGGTGACGTCTCTCGATGGCAGTGAGCGCATCGTCGTTGACGACACGCCCTACACCGTACGCAGTGGAGAGACGTATCTGATCGAACCCGGTGCCCTGCATGATCTGGAATCAACCACCGGCAATCGTCCGGCGTGGATTCACTTCGATGTGCGTTTTGATCCCCGCCGCGAAGACCATCCCCATGCGGGCGCCTTCGATAGTGAGCTGGGCACGCGCGCGCCGCTGCTGCAGCCCAACGCGCGCGCCACGTTCGGCGTCGCCGTGCCAGTACTGGTGCCACGCGGTTATGCCGCGGTCGCGCGCGATCTGGTGATTCGTATTATTGCCGCCTGGCGACGCAGTGGTCCTACTGATGTCTGGTCGGCGCAGCACCAACTCGATGCGCTGCTGTTGGGGTGGATCGAACATGTGACCAGCCGTGATCCCACGGTGGCGACCGGCCAACGTCTGGCGCGAGCCGAGGCGATCGCCTTACGCAGCTTACATCTTGCCTTCGATCTGCGCGACTTCGCGGCCGCTGCTGGCTTATCGCGCTCGCGCTTTTGCGCGGTATTCGCGCAGCAACATCAGGAATCTCCGGCTTTGTGGCTGCGCCGTCACCGTCTGGAACGCGCCAAAACATTATTGCTGCGGGCTGACCTGCCCATCGCTCGCATCGGTGCCCTGGTCGGCTATCCGGACTCCACCGTGTTTGGCCGTATGTTTCGCGCTCACACCGGATTGACGCCCGGCGTCTGGCGACAGCGCGATCAGACGACCTAAGCATTCACGACCGAGGCGGTGCTGGAGCGCACCACCAAGGTTGCGGGAATCGCTTCCCGATGTCCGATCATGCGTTCCGCTGCCGTAGGATCGTCGATAGAGGCGATCAGCAGGTCGAAGGCGCTTCCGCCGATGTCGGCCAAGCGGTGATCGATGGTGGTCAACGGCGGATCAATCACGTCAGCGCCAAGATTATCGAAGCCGATGACGGATAAATCGTGGGGCACCCGCCGACCGATGCTGTGCGCGGCACGGATCACGGCGGCAGCCACCATATCATTATAGCAGCACACTGCCGTCACCGTGCGAATGCCGGTCAAGGCTGGGGCCACGGCTGCGGCGAGTTCGGCAATGATGCCGTCGCGGGTTAGCGCCGCGAGCGGCTGCGAAATGCCGGCGCTGATCACCGAGCACGTCATGCCCAGCACCGCGGCATGCTGCGCCACGCAGCGCGCGCGCCACTGGGCGTCCTCAGACGTACTCCGGCCGGACTGCTCCGCTGCTTGCCGCGCCAAGGAGACCCACGCGATGGAGCGATGCCCCAATGCAAAGAGATGCGCCACCGCCACCGCTAAGCCCGGTTCGGGATCAAGCACCACCGCCGGACGACGAGAGGGACGCACCGGTTCGCCGATGATCACGAGCGGAGTCGCCAGCGTTTCGAGATCCACCCGCGTGATGTCAGGTCCCAGCGCGTAGCCGAAAGCAATCAGGCCATCGAAGCGCCGATCCGGCTCGCCCGCATCCAAAGCGAAGCGTTCGCCGTGATCCGCGAGCACCACATGCCGGTGGTGTTTCTGCGCCGCACGATAGATGCCACCCAGCACGGTGGCCATGAAGCCTTGCTGGGTTGGATGCAGCAGACCACCCGGGCTGATCATGACGCAGATGTCGTCGGTGCGGCCGCGAGTAAGGGCGCGCGCCGCATAACTGGGCCGATAGCCCAAGGCCTGGGCTGCCGCTTCGACCAGGGCGACGGTGGCTGGTGTGATGCGATAACGCGGGGCCAAGCCGTTGAGCACGCGGCTGACAGTGGTCTTGCTCACTTGGGCCCGACGGGCCACGTCGGCGAGGGTCGCCATAATACGTCGCAGTCTAGGGGTTCCGACCCGCAGAACCAATGGGAGTTCCCCGCTTCCATAACGGTGTGCGTGCCAGGACCGGCCTTGCCGGGCTTCGTTTCAAAAAGGTTCCGCGAATGTTTCGCAAACGTTGCGCGGCGCGCAGACACCGCACTGCCTGCAATACGCTGCATGGCTGCAACCGAGTGCCCCTTGCATTCTGCGCCAATATCGCTACAAAACCATCCATGCGCCACTCCCATCACTCTTGGTGTTCGCCGCGAATGCGCTCCTGCTGCGCGTCCGCGAACCGGATGTGGCGCTGTCATGTAAGCGCCTCGACCTGACCTAGGTCGTTCTTCCGGTTCTCACGACGCACAGCGGGCCACCCTTCGGGTGGCCCGAAGCGTTTCCGGTCTGCCCTCATTTTCCCTCTTTGTCTCTATCCCCTCGGGCCGTGGGCCCGGCGCCCTGCATGCAGAGCGTGCTGGAGCATTTTTCTTCTGGTTTATCCCATGACTCTCACTGCCCCCATTCCCTTGTGGCTCGACCTCGGTCCGATCCCCACGCTCACCACCACCGCTGCTCGTCGTCAGATTTTGACCGACACCGGGGCGCTCGTCCTCTTGGGCGATCTCACCGGATTTACGGCCATTTTCCGCGCTGGGCCGCAGCCCTTTACGGCTGCGGATCCACCTTGGCGTGCCGCAGCAAAACCACGTCATCGTGCGCCCGACGGTACGCGAACAGCAACGTGACGTGCACCGTCTCGGCCATCGGAGGAATGTCTGCCAATGCGGCCAAAGCCGCAGTCGCGGCAGGTCGCAATCCTGCTGCGATCGCGGCGAGGTCGGTCGCACGCGTGCCGTGCGGGAGGATACGATCGTCGGGTATCGCGGTTGACGGAGCATCGCCCACATAGGCGATGCCGTCACCACTGGTGGTATGCACGACGCACCGAACGACGACTTCGATCAAGAATGGCTGATGCACGTCGCTGCTCCGCAGCACGTTGCCAGCCTGTGGCACAGCATAGGTGACCAGTCGCTGACGAGCAGCCACTTGGCGCAACGTGGGAAACCACACCAATTCCGGCCCGTGGTTGGTGTCCTCGGCACGGTGCGCAGCGACCACGGCATCGGCGGCGCGTAATGCCACGTGCACGAGATGGAGACGCAAGGCGGATTCAGCCTCGGTGTAGGCCTGACCCGGATGCGGCGCTGCGTTTGTCTGCGCGGCAAAATCAGTGTGCAATTCCGACCCTGGGGTTGCCTTGGGCCTGATTTCAGGCGCACGCACTGGCTCGTGCGCTGCCGCGGGCTCGGGCACTGGCTCGGGCGAAAATGTCGGCGTGGACGCCTCACGGGGTTCCCAGCGCGCGTGCGTGCCGGTGGTACCGCAACCCGACACCAGCACGGTCATCAGTGCCGTGGCCGCAAACCCGCCACGGATCATCCTGCGGCTTCCTGGGGAATCACGGTCGCGCGCACGCGGCGGATGACCAGAGCGGTCAAATCATCGTCGGGCCCGTACGCCGCGTGCGAAATCGCATCGCGGGCGATGGCATCGACAAAGGCCTGCGCGCCCTGACTGCGATGACGCGCAATGCTGCGCTTGAGGCCATCGGCGCCATATTCTTCGCCGGACCGATCAAAGACTTCGGTCAAACCATCGGTAAACAGCAGGATGTCGCTGCCGGGTGCCAGATGCAGGGACTCGGAGCGGACCTGTTCCGCAAAGGCCGCGTGCGTGCTCAGGCCGAGCGCGAGGCCAATCGGCCCCAATTCAGGCTGTTGACCGGCGTTGTCATCATCGAGCAAGTACGCGGGCGGATGCCCGGCGCGAGCGCATTCGATTGCACCCGACCACGGATCGAGCGCCACGGCGACCAACGTGACAAACTGACCGCGCGGCAAGTCACCGGCAATGGCGGCCTCCAGGGCGATCAGCCACGTCCCCAAGCTGCGTTGCGCCGGTGCCAGCACTTCGCCAGCTTTGGCGACGGCAGAGGCAACGATCGCAGCCTGCACGCCATGGCCGCTGACATCACCGACCACGATCAAGGCACGAGCATCAGCGAGCGCAGCGCAAATGTAGAAATCGCCGCTGACTTCCGAATGCGGGCGGTAATGCACGCCAATTTCCCAGCCGTCGAGATCGGGCAGATCGGACAGCAAATGCCGCTGCGCCACCCTAGCCCTACTTTCTTCGAGGCGCGGTATCTGTCGATTCCACCGCATGTGCCAGACCGCCACCAATACCAAAATGATCAGCAGGGTCAGGAGCACCCACGTGCCCCACGGATGCGGCGGGCCCACTTCGGCGATGAACAGCTCGGGCAGCTCGACGGACACGCCGGCATCACGCAGACGTTGCGCCAAGTCCAGCACCTCGCCGCGTACCGGCAGCGGGTTCGGATGCAGTGCTGCTAGCGCAAGTTCCGCCTCCTGCAGCAGCATGCCGCGCGGCGCGGTGTCGTTGCGCGCCGCCATCGCGGCCACCAGAACGGATGGGTGTTCCTGTGCGAGACGCCAGCCCGCAAGAACGAGGTCACGCAGGCGTTGCATGCCGGTGGGGTCGGCCTGCCACGCCGACCGTGAGGCCACCAGGGCGACGCCGAAGCCTACGGTGGGTTGCAGCAACGGCCGCACCTGGACTCCGAGATCGGCCAGCTGCGCCCGCTCCCGCCACGTAGCTGGCCATGCGACCACCTCACCATTGAGAAAGGCCGTCAGTCCGCTGCGTCCCCCGTGCCAACTCCCCGGGTCCAAGCCCTGGTTCTGCAGCAGCCACGCGATCGGGACGCCGTCCGGCCAGCGCGGCAAACGCTCGGCGGGCACGCCGATCAAGGCAGCAAGGTCAGCTGGGCCCGCTTCCTCGCGCGCCACCAGAACGCGGGCGTCGGGACCATGGGTGGTCGCCAACAGGA
>CAYQAQ010000081.1:0-9606 GCA_964415495.1 uncultured candidatus Brocadiaceae bacterium
TGGCCGCCGCCGAGGTCGACCTGGCGGCGGCGGAGGTGGCCCTGGTGCGCAGCGAACTCGCCAGCGAGTTCGGTCGCTTGGCTGCCGGCGTGGTGGCGGCCAGCGCCGAGATCGACATTCAGCGCAGCTTGGCGACGCGCGCACGGGTACTCGATCAGAGCATCCGCGCCGGGCTCGCGACCGAGGGCATGACCCGCATCGGTGATCTGCTGGCGATCCAGTCGCGGATCGAGGCGCACGAGCTCGCCGAACTGCGCGCCCGTAATGAGGCTGAGAATATGGCGGCGATGGTTCATGCCCGGCTTGGCACCACTCTTGGCACCACTGCCTTGCCCGCGTGGGCACAGTGGCCCCGTCCGGATGCGGCGCAGGTCGCCATCGATCATCATCCAGCGCTGCGTCGCGCGGAAGCCCAGCAACGTCTCGCGGCGGCTGCCGCTGAGATGGCGCGCACCATGGGTCGCCCCATGGTCGAAGTCGGCGTCGGCTGGGGCACCATGCGGGAAGGAGAGATGCGCGAGGATCGCGTCATGGGCATGCTCATGTTCAGTGTCCCGCTGCAGCGCGCCCCGGTGCGCGCGGGCGTGGCGGCGACGCTCGCCGAGAGTCGGCGCGCCGATGCGGACGCCAACGGCCTGCGCTTCATGGCGCAGGCCAGTCTCGATCGCGCCCAGCGCGCCACGGCTCTGGCGGCGGCGGCCAGCGCGCGTGCCGGGCGCACCGTCGAGCGTCTCGATGCCGAACTGGTCGCGGCGCAGCGCGCGCTTGCCGTCGAACCGGGTGAACGGCTCATGTCGGTCCTCGATCGTCTCGATCAACTCGCCGAAGCCCAGATGCTCGCAATCGCCGCTGAACGCGCGGCTGCCGAAGCCGCGGCGGAGTTGTGGCCCCTCATCCCATGGAAGGATTCGCCATGAAACCTGTCATCGCCTTCATCGTCGCCCTGATCGTGGGCGCCGCGATCATGCTGGTCGTGCGCAGTGTCGCGCACGATCCGCACGCCAACCATACGGCGCCCGCGGCGCCTGCCGCTTCTCCTGGCGCAACTCCATCAGCGCCGGCGGCGGATCCGCATGCAGGCCACGCACCAGCAACCGTCGCCCCCGAGGTCGCGGCGCCAGCAGCAGATGCACCAGCGGAACCGCGCACGGTCAACAGCATCTGTCCGATCTGCGGCATGGATGTCGATCCCGCGCTCGGCATCT
The DNA here is from genome assembly GCA_964415495.1 of uncultured candidatus Brocadiaceae bacterium. Lineage (GTDB taxonomy): Bacteria > Planctomycetota > UBA11346 > UBA11346 > UBA11346 > CAYQAQ01. Next base: position 1,206 of record CAYQAQ010000081.1, read on the forward strand.
GGCACTTTCACGGCAAGCCGATCGGTATCGGTTGTCGCGCCTGCATTGAACCCATGAATACCCACATCGAGCGCTATGGTCCGGCGGCGCTTGAAAACAAGCGTGTACGCTGAAGGCACACCTCATGTCACGTTCCCTCTGGATTGCGGTCGTCGTTGGCCTCGCCCTCGGCGCTGGCGCGGTCGCGCTGATCCCGGCTCCGCGGCTCTTTGTGGACACCGACCGCAGTCACGCCGTACGTCCCGAGCCCGGCGTGCGCTATGCGTGCCCGATGCTGTGCGTCATTGCAGATACCCCCGGATCGGGTTTATGCCCCGTGTGCGGCATGAACTTCGAGCGCATGCAGGCCGGGGCGCTGAACGCGGAACAACGCTTCCGCATGGGCCTGGAGACCACCATCGTCACCGCTGGCCCGGCGACCATGACGATCCGCGCCTATGGCACCGTGCAGTACGATCATCGCGCGCGGCAGACGGTGATCGCGCGCGTGAGCGGGCGCGTCGTGCAGCGACATCCCGCCACCCTGCATGCGGGCATCGATGTCGCCGTCGGCGATCCGTTGCTTGATCTCTACAGCCCCGAGGTCTTCGCGGCGCAAGGCGAACTGCAAGCAGCCCAGGCCGCGGACGAGGCGGGCCTGATCGCCGCCATGCGGGCGCGCTTTACGCGGTGGGGCCTGGAGCACGTCGCGACCGCCGTGTTCGCAGGCGAGCCGGCGCAGGACACCATCACCGTGCGCAGTCCGTTCGCGGGCCGTGTGCTCGGTGCCGATGCCATGTCAGGCACGCCCTTGCCCGAGGTCGGGGCCGCGATCATGGCCGATACGCCGCTGCTCACGCTGGCGGACCCGGCACGGCTGATCGTCGTCCTGCATGTGCCTGAAACCCAAGGCCGTTATCTCACCGTCGGTCAGCGGGTCACGCTCGCGAGTGACGACCATGGCCCTTTCCCTGACCTGGATGCGCGCATCTCGTGGATCGCGCCTGAGATCGTCGCCAGCATTCGCAGTCGTGAAGTGCACGTGCATCTGCGTGACGCCGATGTGCGGTTGCTCCCCGGCGCGCTGGTCGCCGCCCGCATCCGCGGTGCCCTTGCTGCGGATCTCACCGCCGCCGATCCCGACAACGACGCCACCTGGGGCCAGTTCGTCCAGGTGCCGAAAGCCGCCGTGCTGTCCACCGGCGTGCGCCACCTGGTGTGGACGGTCACGCGCAGCGACTCCGGCGATTGGACCTTCGCCCCCGTCGCGGTGGCGCTCGGCCCGCGCCTGGCCCGCGACGACGGCGACGATCACTACGTGGTGCGGGCCGGATTGACCGCCGGCAGCGAGATCGTCGCGCGCGGCGCCTTTCTGGTCGACAGCCAGGCGCAATTGGCCGGTTCGCCGAGCCTGCTGTTCCCTGATGGCGCTGCCAAACCGGCAGCGGGGCACGCACACTGATGAACGCCCACCGTTCCATCGCGCTGATCCTGATCCTCGTTGCTGGCCTCGCTGCAGCGGGCATCTGGGCCTACGCCCGAGTTCCCGTCGATGCGATTCCTGATCTGAGCGACAACCAGGCGGTGGTGTGGGCGCAGTGGGATGGCAAGAGTCCGGAAGATATCGATACGCAGATCACCGGGCCTTTGGCGCGCGAACTGCAAGGCTTGGCGGGTGTGCGTAGCGTGCGTGGTCTGTCCATGTATGGCACCGGGTATGTCTATATCATCTTCGACGATAGGGCCGACTTTTACGCCAGTCGCACGCGGGTGCTGGAACGGCTGAATACCGTGCAGGGTCTGCTGCCGCCTGGTGTAGTCGCGGTGCTGGGACCTGATGCCACTGCGATGGGGCAGATCTACGCGTTTACCCTTAACGGTCCGCGCGATCTCGAACATCGGCGCTGGGTTCTGGATCAAGTCGTGGTGCCCGCTTTGCAAGGCGTGCGCGGAGTCGCCGAAGTCGCGGCAGTCGGCGGCATGGTGCGCGAATACCAGATCGATGTCGATCCGCTGCGCTTGGAAGAAGCGGGCCTTGGCCTCGACGAAGTGATTGCCGCCGTGCGCGCTTCCGGTCGCGATGTCGGTGCCATGAGCGTCGAGCAGGCTGGCGTCGAGAGCATGCTGCGCGGCGTCGGCTTCGTGCGCGACCTCGCCGATGTCGAGCGCATCGTCGTGCGCGGTGATCCGGCGCGTGGCGCTGGGCTGCTGCTGCGTGACGTCGCTGACATCAGCCTGGGTCCGGCCATTCGCCAGGGCGTCCTCGCCGATGAACATGGCGAGCAGGTCGGCGCCATCGTGGCGATGCGCGTCGGTGAAGACCCACAGCGCACGATAGATGCGGTGAATGAGCACTTGGCGCGCCTGCGCCCGGCGCTGGACGCGGAACGCCTGCGCGCCGAACCCTTTTACGATCGCACCGATCTGATCGGAGAAACCAGGGCGACGCTGCACGATACCCTGATCATGCAGCTTGGTGTCACGCTGGTCGTGGTCTTCTGCTTCCTGTTGCATACGCGCTCGGGCGTGGTGGTCGGTCTGGCTTTGCCGATGGGCGCTCTGATGACCTTCCTGACCATGTGGGTGTTCGGCGTCGGTGCCAACCTGATGAGCCTGGCGGGCATCGCCATCGCCATCGGTGTGATGGTCGACATGGCCATCGTCATGACCGAGAACATCCATCAGCACCTCACCAAGCTGCAGGATGAACGCCGCGCCGTTGGCCAGGAACTGCCAGCCTCGCCGTGGGATCCGACCATCGTCGCTACGGTCGGTACAGCGGTGCGTGAAATCACGCCAGCTATCGCGACCGCAGCCGCCACCACCATCATCGGGTTTTTACCGATTCTCGCGCTCGACGGTCAGGCCGGACGGTTGTTCACGCCCTTGGCGATCACCAAGACCTTGGCGATGAGCGGCGCGGCATTGTTCGGTTTGATTCTAGTGCCGGTGCTGGCGCGTCTGTTGCTGCCACCGTGGCGCATCGGCAGCACGTTGCGCGCGGCGATTGCGGGTTTGGTTACCGGCGTGGTGCTGATCATTGCGAGCGACGGCCTTGCCATTCCCATGGCGCATGATCGTTGGCAGGTGGTGGTGCCGGGGTGGCTGTGGGCACCGCTGCTTGCTGCTTTGGCCGGAATGGTTGCGTGGCGTTTCGGCGGCGAGGCATTGACCTCGGTCGAGGTCAATCCGGTGAGCAGAATGATCCATGCCGGCTATCGCGTCGCGCTGCGCTGGTTGAGCGATCATCGGCCGCTGTTTCTCGGCGTCTGCTTTATCTTGACTGTGTTTGGCATGCTGGTCGGCCTTGGTTTTGCGCGTACGGCGTCGCCGTTGCAGGGATTAGCGCGCAGCGTCGTCGGTGGTGATCTCACCGTCACGGCCCCGTGGCAGATGCTGGCGCGCACCTTTCCTGGTCTGAGCAGTCGATTTCTGCCCGCCATCGACGAAGGCAGTCTGCTGTTTATGCCGAGCATCCCACCGCAAGGAGGCCTCGGCGAATCGTTGCGCGTGATGGAGGCGCAGAATCGCCTGATCGCTGCGGTGCCGGAAGTCGCTGGCTTGATGGGCAAGCTCGGTCGCGCAGAGACGGCGCTGGATCCTGCGCCCATCGGCATGGTCGAAACCGTGGTGCAGCTCAAACCCTATCGTGAATGGCCGGTGCATACGATCACCGCCGACGATGGCAGTCTGGTCCATCGCCCGCGCACCTTGAACGAAGTGCGCGCGGTGCTCAGCGCCGCGGCCGATATTCCCGGCGTTGCGCCGTCCTGGCTCGGACCGATCGAAACCCGTGTCGTCATGCTATCGACCGGTATCCGCGCCCAACTCGCGCTGCAAATCGCCGGCAACGACTTAGAGGCGATGGAGCGCTTCGCCGAAGGCGCCGAGCGCGTGCTGCAGCGCGTTCCCGGCGCAGTCGGCGTGCAGGCCCAACGCGAACGCGGCAAACCCTACGCGGAATTGCGCCTGGATCAGGAGCGGCTGGCGCGTTTCGGTCTGCGCAGCGAGGACGTCCTCATGGCCATGGAAAGCGGCCTTGGCGGCATGCCGGTGGCGGTGTCGATCGAAGGCACCCAGCGCTATCAGCTGCGCGTGCGCTATCAGCGCGAGCTGCGCGACGACGCCGATGAATGGGCCTTGCTGCAGGTGCCCATTATGGGCGAGCACGGCGCCATTCCGCTCATCCATCTCGCCGCCGTGCCGCAGGTGCACACGTTGGTGTTCACGGCCGCGGCGCCGCATCCCATGCAGTGGCGCGCAGCGTTGCCGTTGGATCTTGCTCGCATGGTCACCGTGCTCGACGATCAGCGCGCTGAGATCGTCTTGTCTGCGGGCGAGTCGGTGCCCACTGCGCATCTTGCCAACGGTGCCATTCAGGTCGACCGGGTTCGCGATCATGACTCCGCCCTGACCTGGACCCTGGGTCCGATGGCAATCCGCAGCGAAGATGGCCGCCGCGTCACCTACGTCATGCTCAATGCCGAGGGCGTCAGTGAAACCCAACTCGTCGATGCCGGTGAGCAGGCCGTACGCGCCGCACTTGCCCGGGGTGAATTGACGCTGCCGACGGGCTCGACCTGGCGCTGGGTCGGCCAATACGAACAGAAGGTGCGCACCGATCGCACCCTGCGCTGGATCATCGCCGTGGTCAGCGTGGTCATGACCGTCCTGATCTTCATCGGCACCCGCAGTTGGGTCACCACCGCGATCATCATTCTTGCCAATGCGCCGATCACTATCGCCGGCGGCCTGATCGGTTTGTGGCTGCTCGATGAAGCGATGACCACGGCGGTGATTGTCGGCTTCATCGCCCTCGCCGGCGTGATGTTCGATGACGGCATCCTCTTCGGCACCTATCTCGACCAGAGCTTCCGCACGGCACCGACGACAGTCGCTGCCGTGCGCGCGCAGGTCCTGGAAGCGGGCCTGCGCCGCGTGCGCCCGGCCCTGATGACCAACGTCACCACCATGCTCGCCCTCGTACCGATCCTATGGTCCGACGGCCGTGGCAGCGAGATTCTGCGCCCCATGGCTCTGCCGAGCATCGGCGGTCTGGCTATCGGCCTGCTGTCGATGTTCCTGATGCCGGTGCTCTACTCGTGGTGGTGGGAGCGGAAAGTGCGGCGGCAGACCGCTGGTCACTGATGCGCTGTTCTCCGGAGATGCTGGGCCAGGGCGGTGCCCAGTCCGTCACCGCCTGGGCTCCGAAGCGGGCAGCTAGGGCGGTGGCGGCCGCGGCGTGGCGGTCGCACACCACGGCGACGTCCACTTTGCCGGGGTGACTCCGCTCAAATGCTGCAGTCGCCGGCGCGTGTTGATGCGCGGCATGGCCGCCGGCCCCGATGATGGCAAGGGAGATGTGGCGACCCATGGTCAGAGCGTGCCAGGGGACGCCACGCCTGGGCTGACGTGGGTATGGATGGAACCTGTTCCGCGGTCCGCGGCCGATGGACGGTAAGGCCAGGGCGTCCGGCTTGGCCCTCGCCGGCGGGCTTATAGGCTGCCGCCCGTGCGCCAGTACCTCGACCTCCTGCAACATGTCCTCGACCACGGTAAGCCGCGATCCGATCGCACCGGGGTGGGGACCGTGGGCGTCTTCGGCTATCAGATGCGCTTCGATCTGCGCACCTCGTTTCCGCTGCTGACGACCAAGAAGGTCCACGTCAAATCGATCATCCATGAGCTGCTGTGGTTTCTATCTGGCAGCACCGATAATGCCTGGCTGACCGAGCGCGGCGTGTCGATCTGGAATGAATGGGCGACGGCGGAGCAGTGCGCGCGCTTCGGGCGGGGTGCAGGGGATCTGGGTCCCGTCTATGGTCATCAATGGCGTAACTTCGGCGCGACGCGCTTGCCCGATGGGACCTATGCCCGCGACGGCGTTGATCAGATCGCTCGCGTCGTCGCCGAAATCCGGCGCAATCCGCACTCGCGACGTTTGATCGTATCGGGTTGGAATCCGGAAGAGGCCGATCAGGTGGCGCTGCCGCCGTGCCACACGCTATTCCAATTTTACGTGCAGGACGGCGAGCTGAGCTGCCAGCTCTATCAGCGCAGTGCGGATATTTTCCTCGGCGTGCCGTTCAATATCGCGAGCTATAGTCTGTTGACCGCGATGATCGCTCAGGTGACGGGCCTGAAACCCGGCGATTTCGTGCATTCGTTTGGCGATGCGCATATTTACAGCAATCATTTTGAGCAGGTGCGTACCCAGCTGGCGCGGGAACCGCGTCCGACGCCGGTACTACGCCTCGATCCGAGCGTGCGCGAATTAGCCGATTTCCGTTTCGAGCACATCAGCATCGAGGGCTACGATCCGCACCCCGGCATCAAAGCGCCGGTGGCAGTATGACCACCACGGCACGCGCACCGCTGGTGCTGGTGGCGGCGATGGCGTCGAACCGTGTTATTGGCAATGCCGGCGCGCTGCCCTGGCATGAGCCGGAAGATCTGCGCCACTTCAAGGCGGTGACCACCGGCCACGCGGTGATCATGGGGCGCAAGACTTGGCAGGCGCTCGGTCGGCCATTGCCCAAGCGTCGCAATCTGGTGGTCAGCCGCGATCCGGCGCTGATCGCGCCCGGAGCGGACGTGTTTACGGACCTGTCGGCGGCGATAGCGGCCGCTCGCGTCGATGATCCGGAACCGATGATCATCGGTGGCGGCGAATTGTATCGCTTGGCCCTGCCGCTGGCGACGCGTATCGAGCTGACCGAGGTCCTGTTCGACGCTGCTGGCGATGTCACCTTCCCCGAGCTACCCGCCACGGAGTGGACCGTGGCGAGCGAGCGCGCCTCCGGCCGCCTGGTCTTCCGCACCTGGGTTCGGCGATGAGCAGCCCGCGCTGGAGCGGTGCCCAGAAGCTGGCAGCATGACCGCCATGAGCGCCCCGTCCGCCAACGACGACGAGACCCGCCGCGCCATCACAGAGGGCGCCGCTGACGATTGCGAACGCAAAGATTCGCAGGTCCTCTATGAGGCTCTGCGCCGCCATCGCGATGACCTCGGCGGCGCGGCGCGCGTGCCGGTCGACGCCGCGTTATCCGATCGCATCCTGACCGAGGCGCGTTCACGCTCGGCCGAGATCCGCGCGCGCAGGCCACCGTCCTCACGCCACGTCATCGCTGGCCGCCCCTTGCCCTGGTGGCTGATCATCGCCTGGGTGCTGGCGGCAACGGCATTCGGGATTGCGTGGGTGCTGTTGTAATTTATGTGGGTCCTGAGCCCTAGGTCCTAGGTCCTAGGTTTGCGTATGGGGATTCGCTGCGCATTGGTGGGACCTTCTGCCATGGCGCAACCCGTCGTTGAAGAAGATCCAGGACCTAGGACTCAGGACCAAAGCAAAGCAGAGCAGGCCTTGCCCCTCGCAGTCTCGTGCGGACCATGCCGCCTCCCCTGGAGGTAGCGGTGCCGAGTCGGTCTCTTTCGTTGACCCTGTTTCTGGCGACGTCCATCACCGTCACCGCAACCGCCGCCGATGAACGACCGGTGGTAACCGCCGTTGAAATCCATGGCACTGAACGGGTCCATCCAGACCGCATCCGCTTCCTGATCAGCACGCGCGCAGGAGCGCCCCTCGATTTTCTCGCCCTGACCGACGATGTCCGCGCCATCGAGCGCATGGGCCCTTTCACCAATACGCGGGTCGAACAGCGCATCGATCAGGCCAATGGCACGGTCACGGTGATCTTCCATGTGACCGAGCTGCCGCTGGTGGGAACCGTGCAGTTTGCCGGTCTGTCGTTCTTTCAGCGCCAAGGCCTGGACAAGAAGATTCAGACCCGCGCCGGGCTGTATCTGAATCCGGTGTTCCTCGACGACGATCGCAAAGCGCTCGAGCGCTATTTTGCCGAGAAGGGCTTTGCTGGGACCCGCGTCACAGTCGAGGCACCGATCGAGGGCGGCATCGCTGCAGCGGTGTTCACGCTCGATCTCGGTTTCCGGGTCAAAGTCGGCGCGGTGATTTATGACGGTTTGCCGGCGCAAGTCCTGCCGCGGACTGTGGATCGCGCCCTGCTGAATGCCCCTGGCGCGCCGTTCTTGGCCGAAATGGCTGACCTCGATCGCGAGGCCGCGGCGCGCACGCTGCAGGACCTCGGCTGGCTCGATGCGCGCGCCGAAGGCCCCGGACTGCATCGCTTCGATTTCATCCGACCTGACGATGAACGCCGTCGCCATGGTCCGCAGCTGGCGCCCGATGGTCGTTATGACGATCGCGTTGTCCTGCATCTGACCCTGCATCCCGGTTTGCCGTGGCATCTCGGATCGGTCAGCGTGGTCGGCAACACGGTGGAAAGCGAATCGGCGCTGCTGACGGCCTTCGGCATGCGTACCGGCGCGCTGATGCGCCGCAGCGACATCGATGCTGCGGTCAGTCGTTGCGAACATCTCATCCGCAATCAGGGCTACGCGCGCTGCA
>CAYQAQ010000082.1:0-9462 GCA_964415495.1 uncultured candidatus Brocadiaceae bacterium
GTGCTCGATGATCTGCTCGGCTTTGCGCTGGCGCAGAACGATCTCGAACCACCGGTCGAAGGTGCCACCATCATGGTACCGATTCCCAATGTGCCGATTCCGCTGGTCATCGCTCGCGATGCTCGGGCTTGGCTGCTGACCTCAGACACGCTTTTTGTCAGCGATTGGCTGGCCGGCACCGGCGGCGGCTTCATGCAGGCACCCGCAGCGCAAGCAGCCTTGGCCCGCGGCGGCGACGGAGCCTTGGTGCTCGGCATCAGTGACACCGTCGCGACGCTGCGCACGCTGACGCCCTTCATCGGCTTGGGACTCGGCCAGATGCCGGTTGAGCCCGAGATCCGGCGCGCCGTCACCACCCTCCTGCAACGTGCAGTGCAAAAAGCCAAGTCGGGTTTCATTATCGTCAAGCCCGAGGACGAAGGCATCACCAGCGAGATGCAGGGCCTGCTTACCTATAGCATGAATCCGGCGATCATCGCTGCGATCGCGATTCCGAATCTGCTGGAGAGTCGGGTCGCGGCGCACGAGGCCGCAGCAGCAGCAACACTCAGGTCTGGCATTTTTCCCGCCCAGATCCAATTCCAGGCGGGTGGATATGCTGACAGCGACGGTGACGGCATTGGCGAGTACGGCTTCGCCGCCGAGATGAGTGGTGGCGTCAACCCAGCGGGGGTCTCCTTGACCCTGCTGACCGAAACCTTCAACGCCGAAACTCCTGAAATCAGCGGCTATCGCTACCGCATCTATCTCCCCGCCAAAGAGGGCGGCGCTACCACCAATCGTGCCGAAGTGGACCCCCAGCTCGCCGAGCGGTTTTTCATCGCTTACGCTTGGCCTATCGACGGTGACGCGGGTCGCCGAGCTTTTGCCATCAATCACACCGGCCAGGTCTATTCCACTTTCTGGCATGGCGGCGAACCCGAGTGGCATGAGATGTGCTCCGACGAAGTCTGGGACGCAGAGCCGATCTGGGAACTGCACCGGAGGTAAATCATGCTCAAATGCTCCTGGCTGCTGGTGCTGCCATTGATCATCCTTGCCGCCTGTGGCAAAGAACGCCGCTTCGGCGACCCCGAGGGTGAACCGGTCACCATCACCGTGAACTTGGAACGCGATTACGTGCGCGCCCTGTCCCGTCGGCGCGTCGGCACCAGCGTTGGCGCGGGCGTCGGGTTTGGCAGCGGTGGCGCGCGCAGCAGTGGGGTCGGGGTGGGCTTATCGTTTTCGGCCACCACCGTGACGCTGCTCGGCGGCGAAGGCGCGGCCGAGGGTCAGATCTTCCGACGCGAATTGAAGTGGGGCGAAAGTTCCTTCACCGTGCCGCTGCGGCCGGGCCGCACCCTCTATCTCACGGCGCAGGCCAGCGGCGGCTACCAGGGCTGGGAAGGCATCGGTTCGGTGATCATTCCCGAGGAAGCACCCGCCGACGGGCCACACCGCGTGACGGTCGTGCTCACGGGTGACACGATCAGCGCCACCGTGCCCTGATCACCACACGCAGTGCGGATACCAGGCGCGGATCACCGTGTCGCAGGTGACCACCGGCGCTTGCTCGCGGCGCGCTAAGGCGACGACCAAGCGATCCGCCGGATCGCGATGATCCCAGGGCAGGTCGACGGCGGCGAGAAACAATGCGGTATCGATGCTGACGGTTTCAACCAATTCGCTCGCCTTGGCGATCCACACATCGCGCGGCATGGGCAGATCGAGCCGCCCGGCGCGGTGCTTCCAGGCGATCTCGCACCACGTGACCGCTGGGGTGCGCTTGGGCGCGGAGGCGATCGCTGCCGGCAACGCCTGACCGGCGCCCAACCAATGCAGAATGGCGCAGGTATCGAGGATGACGCTCACGGTCCGTCCGCCACGCGGGTGGGAGGCAACGGCTCAGCGAAGACGCCCCAGTCGTCACTCGGCAGTGGTTCGGTGAGCTGGTCGTAGCTATACCGGATGCCGGCGGTGTGCGCGGCCAGCTGCAATTCGGCCAACACGGCGGCTTCACGCTGCGCCTGCGCGTCGCTGACATAGGGCACCAAGCGCGCCACCGGTCGCCCGTGGCGGGTGATGACAATTTCGGTCCCCTCACGCTCCACTTGGCTGACCAACGCGGACAGCTTGGTTTTGGCCTCGAAAAGACTTGCCTCGGTCACGCGAACTAGTCTAACTAGTTTATTTCAGGCAAACAAGCGCTTTCCAGCCAAGCGCGGACCACCGCCCGTACCTGCCGGTCGCGCACCCCGAGCGTATGCCCCACGGACAAGACCGCGTGGCCGGCACCCGGTAGAACGGTGTCGCTGACCGCCACCACGCCATCGTCCGGGCCGGGGATGAGCGGGTTCCAGCTGCGGGTGCCGGCCACGCACAACGCCGGATGCATCCACGGCGGCAATTCGCTCGCCCGTGCATGGGTGAGACGCCGGATCGAGGGTCCCATGATCGCTCGGGCCAACCACCACGCCGAAGCGCGATCAGCGAGATGCGCGCCTTGGTGCGGCGCGAAACAGAACACCGCCCCGCGCACCGGAGGCGCGCCGGGAATCGGCTCTGCCAGGGCGAGGCGCACGAGGGGGCCGCCGAGACTGTGGGTGACGAAGGCAACGCTGGTGGCCTCTGGCAGCTGCGCGAGCAATCCGCGTAAACGCGCGGCTGCGATCGGCAGATCCTCGCGCGTGCTCGGCCACGTCACCGCGATAGGCGTAAATCCTGCTGCACGCAGATCATGCATAAGCGGGATCCACATCGCGCGCGTGCGGCCTAATCCATGCAGGCAGATCACCACGTGACCGTGCAGCGGCGGGACGTCGCGGCGATCCAGCGCCTGCTGGCATGCACACAGCGAACCCCAGGCGCGACGCACCCCCCGGGGATCCAGGAGTCGATGATGTCCGGTCAGCGCATGCTGCTGAATACGCCACCCAGAACGGATCAGGGTATCGCCCCACCACTGTTTCCCGCCCCAGGTCGGCACCGGCAGGTTCGGGAAGCCCGCCGCCGAGAGCCCGGTGGCGGATAGCATAAGGAAGAACAGGAGGAGCATATTCATAAGTTATCGATCGATACCTTATTGCAAGCACCGACTTCTCACCCACAGTGCGCCCCGAAACCCGAAACCCGAAACCCGAAACCAGTACAAATGGTCAGCTCCGGCATGCGCCGTTATCGCCAACGCACTCCCGATCAGGCACGCCTGATCGGCGCGCGCAGCGCCGATGCCCTCGATGTGCCCGCATTATTCGGTCGCAGCGCGCCGGTACGGCTGGAAATCGGCTTCGGTCATGGCGAGTTCATTGCCCAAATGGCGGCGGCGCATCCCGATGAGGACTTCATCGGCATCGACATCGACCCCCTGCGGGCGACCAAGACCGCGCATCGCTCGAATAAAGCAGGCGCCGCCAATGTGCGACTGTTTACCGGCGATGCGGAAACCTTCGTCCGCGATCAGATCCCGACCGCGAGTGTCCACCGGGTCTACATCCTGTTTCCCGATCCGTGGCCCAAGGCCGGGCATCGTCGACGTCGGCTGATGCAGCGTGCCTTCCTGGCCGAGGTCGCCCGCGTGCTGGCGCCCGGTGGACGCCTCATCATCGCCAGCGATACGCATAACTATGTGATGCAGGCGCTGTCCAACCTCAGCACGCTGCCTGGACTGTTCCGCAATCGCTACCTGCCCGCCGGCTATCGCTTCGATATTCCGACGCGCTTTCCCACCCTCTTCGAGCGCTACAAAAAGGCGGAGGGGTGTTCGATCGGCTATCTGCTGTTGGAGCGCATGTAATCAGGTGTGAGCTTCGGACCGAACGTTTGACACCATCGCGAAGGAAGTCTTGGCCCAGCCTGCACCCTGTATAGCCTGCGCGGCCATGCACCACCCGTCAGCACGTCGGGCTATCAGTTGCATTCTCGCCGGACCAGGGTTCGACGAGCGTGCAGTGGCTCTCGTGTTGGCCAGCAGCCTGGAAGTGGTGCCCGGTGTCGATGAAGGCTTGCGCGAACGCGCGCTCGCCCGCTGCGAAGCGATGGCCGCTGATATTGGCCTGGGATATACCGGTCCACTGCATGATGAAATCGTCGCCGATGACGGCCGCAGCCTGATCAATCAGCTCGCCCCACTGATTACCGCGCATCCAGCCCAGACCGGCATGCAGATCGCGTGTTTGGATGTCTTGCGCCAATTGTGGCCGCATGTCGCCAACACCGAGCGCAACGGTATGCGCGCGCGGTTTCTCGCCACGGCCTGCCGGCGCACGGCTCCGGCGGAGAGTGCCGTCAGTTTGGTCGACCTGGAATCGTGGCAGCGCGACCTGCCGACCAGCGGCGGCATTGAGGACGAACCCAGCGTTGCCGGCCTGCAATCCCTGCTGCGCGAAGACGAGGCCCGCCGCGCGTATCTCGTGCTCGCGGAGCATCTCGGCGCGACGTTCAAGCCGGACAAACTCGCCGGTGTCCTCGGTGCCTTGGCGGTACAACTGTCGCTGAATTGGCGCGATCGTGATGGCTGGGTCGGCCAAGTGCTGCTCGGCTGTCATGCCGCGGAAGGCCTTTCCAGTGCGGCGCGGCCCGAACATCTCGCCACGTTGCTCAGTCAGTTGGCGCATCAGCTGTGGTGGTGTCGCCGCCGCGCCAAGCTGCAGCCGGTGCGGGTCTGCCTCGATAGTTCGGTGCCGCCGCTGATCGAAGCCTTGCGCTCGGGTGATCTCAGTGCCGCCCAACGTTCGGCGCGCTTAGCCTCAGCGCAGCCAGAACGGTTTTGGAAACACATCGTCGCCCTGCTCGACGACGCGCTGGACTTTAACGACAAAGGCTGGGCCCGCAGCCTGCGCGCGGTGGTCACCATCGCCCAGCGCGTGCGCGACGCGCTGCCGCCGGACGACGCAGCAGGATTGGCCAGCGTGTTGGCGGATTTGGTCTACCAGCGCCATGGGCCCGCCACCGTCAGCTGACCTCGCCTTGCCATTGCATCGTTCCATCGCGATGGAACGATGGAAGCATGGCCGCCATCGGTGATCAGATCCGGCTCTTCGCCGATGAAACCCGCCTGCGGGTCCTGCACCTGCTGGCGACCGAACCGCTGACGGTGGCAGAACTGCAGGATGTGCTCGACCTATCGCAGAGCTCGATCTCGGGTCATCTGGCGAAACTCAAGTCCGCGGGGGTGATCCACGACCTCGCCGAGGGCTCCGCGCGCCGCTATCGCCTGCGCGACGATGCGCCCGCACGCCTGCAACAACTATGGACGACCCTGCGCACGGCGTCCCAGGACGAGCCCCCCTTCCCCGCCGACCGCGACCGCCTGACCGAGGTCCGTAGCCGCCGCACCGGCGACTGGGTCGACCGCGTCGCGGGCGATCTGCACCGCGCCTATGCCCCAGGCCGCACGTGGGAGGCGCTGACCCCGGCCTTGCTGCACTTCGCCCGCTTCGGCCGCGTAGTTGACATCGGTGCCGGCGATGGCGCGCTGCTGGAACTGATCGCGCCACACGCCGACCACGTCACCTGCATTGATCCCAACCAACGCATGGTCGAGGCGGGGCGCACCCGCGCCGCCGGCCGGCGTCTGGGCAACGTCACCTGGCACCAGGCCCCCGGCGAGCGCCTCCCTCTGGCCGATGCCAGTCACGACAGCGCCCTGCTGTTGCAGAGCCTGCAATACGTGGACCAGCCTGAGCAGGTCTTGGCCGAAGCCCGCCGCGTGCTCGCGCCCGGCGGTCGCCTGCTGCTGTTAACCTTGGCTGCGCACGACTCGCCCGATGTCGATGCCTTCGGCCATCGCCACCGCGGCTTTAGCGCCGAGCAGTTGCGGAAGTGGCTGCGCGGGATGCGCGATATCCGCTGCGACCTATTACCGAGCGAACCGAAACCCCCTCGCCTGCGTCCCCTCATTTGCACCGCTGTCGTCTGAGATCCCCATGTCTGACCACGGTCACCCCGGCCATTCCTGCGACGCCACCTGTCCTCATCACCGCCGCCCGGTGCCGCCGGGGGCGGGTTGGGGCGATGCGCCGTTTGATCATCTCGGCTATCGGCGCGCCGATCGCGCGGAGAAATTCCCGTACCTCGGCCAACTGCGCGATCGCGTACTGGTCTACGACGGCGGTACCGGCACCGAACTGTTCAAGTACAACTTGACCACTGAAGATTACGGCGGTGAACAGACCAACGGCTGTCCCGAATGGTTGCTGAAAACGCGGCCCGAGATCATGCCAGCGATCCACCGGGCATACCTCGAAGCCGGTGCGCATGTGATCGAGACCAACTCCTTCGGCGCCATGCCGCACGTCTTGGAAGAGTTCGACATCGCCGATCAGGCCGAGGCCCTCGCTGAATTGGCGGCGACCATCGCCAAGGACGCGGCGCGTGATTACGACACGCGCGAGCAGCCGCGCTTCGTCGCCGGCTCGCTTGGGCCGGGCACCAAGCTGATCAGCCTCGGCCACATCACCTGGCAACGGCTGTTCGACAGCTACGTCGTCGGTGTGCGGGGCCTGCTCAAAGGTGGCTCAGATCTCATTCTGATCGAAACCTGCCAGGACCTGTTGCAGGTCAAATGCGCGGTGCTGGCCGCGCGCGAAGCGATGCGTCAAGTCGGCCGCGAGGTGCCGATCAAGACCCAGGTCACGATTGAGACCACCGGCACTATGCTCGCCGGTACGGACATCGCCGGGGCCCTCACCGCCTTGGAAGCGCTGCCGATCGATATCGTCGGCATGAACTGCGCCACCGGCCCCGACCTGATGGATTCGCATTTGCGCCATCTCGGCGAACATTCCACGCGCTGGATTTCCTGTCTGCCCAACGCCGGCTTGCCGCGCAATGTCGGCGGCCAGCCGGTCTACGATCTGACGCCGGAAGAGCTGGCGCAGTGGCACCTGAAATTCGTCAAAGATTACGGCCTCAACCTCGCAGGCGGCTGCTGCGGCACCGGGCCTGCGCACATCGCTGCGGTCGCCAAAGCCGTCGCGGGTCTGGCCCCTGGCCGGGCGCGACCAGATACCCCGCCCGGCGCGCTGTCGTCGCTCTACGTCTCCATGCCGCTCACGCAGGACGCAGGCGTGCTCATCGTCGGCGAACGCACCAACGCCACCGGCTCCAAGGCCTTCCGCGAACTGCTGTTCAAGGACGACTGGGACGGCATGGTCGCGATGGCGCAGGAGCAAGTCGCCGAAGGCGCGCACGTGCTCGACGTCTCGGTCGCCTGGACCGGGCGTGACGAGAAGCGCGACATGCGCGAGGTCATGACCCGCTTCGCGACCGCGGTGCAGATTCCGATCATGGTCGACACCACCCAGATCGACGTGCTGGAAGAAGCGCTGACGCATCTCGGTGGCCGCGCCATCATCAACTCGGTCAATCTTGAAGACGGTGAAGACAAGTTCGACGCCGTGTGCGTGCTCGCCCGCCGTTTCGGTGCCGCCCTGGTCGCGCTGACCATCGACGAAGACCGCGAAGCCGGCATGGCCAAGACGGCTGATCGCAAGGTCGAGATCGCGCGGCGCATGTACCGCCGCATCACCGAACACCACGGCCTGCCTGGCTCGGGCATTCTGTTCGACCTGCTGACCTTTCCGATCACGCAGGGCGACGAGGACACGCGCAAACTCGGCGAATGGACGCTGGACGGCATCGCTCGCGTGCGCGCCGAATTTCCCGATGTCGGATTCGTGCTCGGGCTGTCGAACATCTCCTTCGGCGTGAAACCCTATGCCCGCCGCGTCCTGAACTCGGTCTATCTCGACGAAGCGATTCAGCGCGGCCTGACCGCCTCGATCATGAACGCGGCCAAGATCCTGCCGCTCAACGCCATCCCGCCGGCTGAGTTGGAAATGGCGCGCGATCTGATCTACGACCGCCGCGAGTTCGCTGCCGATGGTGAATGCACCAAGGATCCGCTGTTCCGCTTCGTTGACCACTTCACCAATACCACCGGCGCGGCGACCACCAGCGCCGATGCCTATGCGGCGCTCAGCGTGCGCGACCGCCTCAAACAGCGCATCATCGACGGCAAAAAGATCGGCGTCGACAAGGACCTCGACCTAGCCATGGCGGATGGCATTGCGCCGCTCTCGATCATCAACGATATCCTGCTCGATGGCATGAAGGTCGTGGGCGAGCTGTTCGGTTCGGGAAAAATGCAGCTACCCTTCGTCTTACAGTCGGCTGAGACCATGAAGACCGCGGTCAAGCATCTCGAACCGCACATGGACCGAGTCGAAGGCTCGCAAAAAGGCACTATGGTTCTCGCCACGGTCAAAGGCGATGTGCACGACATCGGCAAGAACCTAGTCGACATCATCCTCACCAACAACGGCTACCGGGTGTTCAACATCGGCATCAAACAGCCGATCGAGACCATTCTCGCCTCAGCCGAACAATATCAGCCGCAGGCCATCGGTCTGTCCGGCCTGCTGGTGAAGTCGACCGTGGTGATGAAAGAGAACCTGGAATACCTCGCCGAGCGTAAATTGCCGTATCAGGTCATTCTCGGCGGTGCTGCGCTCAATCGCGCCTATGTCGAGAACGATCTGCGCTCGATCTACAATCACGACACGGTCGGTTCCACCGATGCGTTTCCGCACCGGGTGTGGTACGCCGCCGACGCCTTCGATGGGCTGCAGCTCATGGACGAACTGTGCCAACAGATCCCGCGTGAGCAGTACAAGCTGACCACCAAGACCGCACGCGTCGCCACCACCAAGACCGCCCATCAGATTTTGGAAGAAAAGCTCGCGCGCGGCACCGCCTACGTGCCGTCCGATGTCGCTCCGGCACCGCGTATCCCGAAACCGCCCTTCTGGGGCCGGCGCTTGGTGCGCGCGGATGAACTCGATCTGCCGACCATCACCAGCTACATCAACCGCAACGCGCTGTTCCGGGGCCAATGGGGCTTCCGCCAGGGCCAGGAACTCAGCAACGACCAATACGCTGAACTGGTCGAACGCGAAGCCGTGCCCGTGCTCAAGCGGTGGATCGACAAGGCCACACGCGAAAAGATGCTCGATCCGGCGGTCGCCTACGGCTTCTGGCCCTGCGCGTCCGATAAGAATGACCTGATCATCTTCGACCCCGACACCGGCGCCGAAGTCTGCCGTCTGAATCTGCCGCGTCAGATGCCGGATCCCGATCATCCCAATCGGCCATGCAAGCACCTGTGCCTGAGCGACTTCTTCCGCCCTCGGGGCGCCACCGCCATTGGCGATGAAGCGGCCTGGTTCCCCGCCGCCGCGTGGGCCAACGGTGCACGCGACGTTCTCCCCTGCCACGTCGTCACCATGGGTGCGATCGCCAGCGAACACTGCCAACGCTTGTTCAAGGCCGACAATTATCAGGAGTACCTGTACTTCTACGGACTCTCCGTCGAAAGCGCCGAAGCGCTGGCGGAATATTGGCATAAGCGCATCCGTCAACAGCTTGGTATCGCCGGCGCCGACAGCACCAACCGCGAAGACCTGTTCACCCAGGGCTATCAGG
>CAYQAQ010000083.1:0-2696 GCA_964415495.1 uncultured candidatus Brocadiaceae bacterium
CCTCTTTCGGCCTTACGATGCCGCCTATGCCGAGCGTTGTCTCGAAGCCGCCCGCAGGAGCTACGCCTTCCTTCAAGCCAACCCGGATAACCGGCGCGCCGACCTGGACGGTTTTCGGACGGGTGCCTACCAAACTCAGGACGACGACGACCGGTTGTGGGCCGCGGCTGAGTTGTGGGAGACCACGGGCGATCGCTTGGTGCTGCTCGAAGGCCAATTGGCGAGCGAGCGGGACAAGGTCAGTCGTCTCGAAGCTGACATCGCCATTGCGCGCAGTCGCGAGCAGGTTGCCATCGCGGGCCGTGAAGGGCTGGAAGCGAATCTGGCGAAAGTCGTCACCGACCGCGAGCGCTTACTCGCCGACGTCGAAAAACTGCGCAGCGACCTGGATCAGCTGCGCCTGCAAATGCGCGGGGCCGCGCCGGAACAGCAAGCCGAAATCGCCGCGCTCAAGCACATGCTCAGCCTCGAGCGCGACCGCGTGCAGCAGCTCGAAGACCGCCTCGCCGAGGCATGGCGCAAACAGGGCGAAACCCAAGCGCTGACGGATGGCGAATTGCGCCGACGTCTGGAACAGGCGACGGCCCGCATCGATAAGCTCAAGCACCGGCTGCGCGCACAGCGGCGGCGTTCGACGGAATTGGAAGCCGAAGTCCAAGTCCTTCGTGGCGATGGTACGCCGTCCATGCCGATGGCCACACGGCCGCCTATTGAAGACATTGGTGCGGGTTCGTCAGCCCTGCGCCCTTCGGTCGATCTGGGCCTGCGCACCAGCGTTATTGGTCGCACGCGCGCCAACGTTCGTCCCGCTGCTTCGCGTGGGTCCTCCTCACCCGCCGCCGCGGCCGTGACCGGGATGATCTCATCGTTGGGTCGGCCCGCCGTCGCGACGCCGGGTAGCCGTGCCCCGGAAGCTTCGGGTGTCGGTGGCGGATTTAATTCGCGTTTTGGTCGCCCATCGGTCGTAATCCAAGAGCGCCAGCAACCGCAACGCGCCATGGCGACGGCTGCACCGCACGCGTCGTCTCAGCGCTGGTCCACTCCTTGGCGGGTAGTGGTGCCCACAGCCATCGCGGTCGGATTATTGATCGCTCTGGTCTGGATTCCGCAGTCATTCCCCGTCTCTTCAGCAGCGATCGTCGCTCTGGACCGTGCGCACATGGCCCCGGCCCAGACCGGAACGATCACCGACGTGCTGGTCACCGTCGGCAGTACGGTGCAATCCGGTTCGACGTTGGTGGCCCTTGCCCATCCAGATGTCGATACCACCGATCGGGACCGCTTGGCTCAGCAGGTGGAAACCCAGCGGCAAACTCGGATCGCTACGCTGGATGAACGGGATGCTCGACGCTTGGAGCGTGACACCATGCAGCAGACCCTGCTGGCACAGGTTCAAGCTCAACAAGCCGCCGACCAACGCCGCGAAGCTGCCATGCAGGAGGCTTTCCGCTTAGCTCAACAACGGGAAACCGAGGCGCGCACCCAGCTTGCTGGTCTCCGGGCGCGGGAAGCCGATGCCGAAACGGTGACCGCGACCGAGGCGGCCCTGCAACATGCCCGCAGTGATGTATTACGGATCGAGCGTGAACTCGAGCGCTTGTCCAGTGCCGACCCGACGGCTCAGAACGCCGCCATCGTTGCCGCTTTGGCTCCGCTGAATGCCGACGTCACCCGCCTTGAACGGACGCTGAAGGAACTTGATGCCACCATTGCGGAAGCGGAAACCGCCCTGCAATGGGCGGAAGCGGATGTCCTGCGTCGATCCCGCTCAGTGGTCACGGCAACGCAAGCGGGCGAGGTATCCGCACCGTTGCCGGAGGTTGGCGATGTTGCCGTAGCGGATCAGGCTTTGATATTCGTGAATGATCCCGAATCAGCGCATATTCTCGCCGCCGTTGATCGCCGAGCCGTCGACCAATTCGCCGAAGGCGACCGGGTGCTCTTCCGCACTGTGGGCCGTCGCGATCGTCTCTCCGGAACGATTATCGCCATTCATTCAGCAGACGATGGCAGTGCCCCGTCCGCGAACAGTGGCTTCCTCCACCGCTTCCGTCACCGTCTCATCTTGCGCATTGAACCGGATGCTCCCGAAGAGTCGCTGAAGCCGGGGGCCTCGGTGCGGGTGTTGTTCCTGGGTGCAGAACCGGGTGGTGTACGGTCACTGTTGGGTGACCTCGTTGGCCGAGCCAAACTCTGATGCGGCAGTGACCCGCAACCACCGTCACCGCTGGCCGGGGATTTCGCTGCCATTGGCCGCACGCAGCGATCCACGAGGGCGTTGCAGATCCTTCAGGAGGCGAGGCACCAGTCGCCACGGATCGCTGAGGTAACGACGCCACAGACGTGCGGGCTCACTGAAGAGTCGGAAGATCCATTCTAATCCCAAGGGGCCTAGCCAGCGCGGCGCCTGCGGGGTGACTCCGGCATAAACGTCGAAGGTGCCGCCACTGGTCATGAGCACACAGGGCGGGAGTTGATCGCGGTGGGCGACAATCCATTCCTCCTGCTTGGCATACCCATACCGATGAGCAGGATATGGGGACGACGCTGACGGAGTTCGGCCATCACGGCGGACGCCTCCGGACCATCCGCTGCAAAATGACCGTGATGGACGGTCAGATCTACATCGGGATGACGTTCGCGTATGACGCGCAGGGCGCGCTCTCCGACGCCGGGCCGACCGCCGATATGCGTGA
>CAYQAQ010000083.1:2706-9455 GCA_964415495.1 uncultured candidatus Brocadiaceae bacterium
CGTTGCACCGCCAGTGAAAAGACGGTGTCGAGATGGTCCAACCAGCATAAGCGATGGCGCGTGCGCGCCGGGTGGCCCAGGACGCGCGCCCACCAAATCAGGGGCATGCCATCCACGAGCGTCAGATCCGCCGTCGCATAACACTGCTGCATTCCGCGCGAATCAGCCACGCGCACCATGCTGTTGACGTTGTGATTCGCGATCAAGGTGGGCCGCCCCGATTGGACTGCACGATGCAGCCATGCGTGCAGGGATCTGCCATGCAAAAAATCACATGGCCATCCCAGCATGGTGAGCCGGTGACCACGCGATGGCCGCTGTCGACGTGCTCGCGCACTGGCCGCATGAAACAGCTGCTCATACCGGTCTACGCAGCGCTCCATGGTGAATTCCAGCGATCGCTGACGAGCCCGCTGACGGAGACTCGATGCGAGGTGTCCATCGGGGGTAGTGACCTCGGCGATGGCTTTCGCCCACGCGCTGGCATCGTAGGGTAATAACATTCCCGCGACAACTCCCGCATCATCGCACAATACCTCTCGCTGAGCAGGAATATCACTCGCCAAAATGACGGCACCGCAGGCCAGGGCTTCGAGCAGGGCATTGCTCATACCCTCGAAGTGCGACGGCATCGCGTAAACATCGGCACCGGCCACCAACGACCAGACCTCACGCGGCGTCAACGTTCCCAACAGATGGAACCGATCGGATACGCCCAGGGCTTGGGCTCGGTCGAGTAACGCAGCACGCATCGGGCCATCGCCGGCAATGATGAGATGTGCACCGCCGTGCACCGCGATCGCCTCGAGCAACAACAGGTGGTTTTTGACCGGGTCGAGCCGGCCCACCGCCACGATCTGGGGTCGACCAGAGAGGCTCAGGTCTCGTGCTGGGCCGACTGGCGGTGCGATCACCCCATTTGGCACCACCCGACAACGACGCCGATATGTCCTTGGCCACGTTGCAAACGTGTCGAGCGCCGAGCGCGAGACCATCGCGATGCGCCGATACCCACCAATACTCCCCAACAGGAGATCCCCATACCGAATAGCTGGACGCTCAGCGGTAGCCACGGTCCGTTGCGAGGCGATGCGCCCACGAATACGCACGGCACCGGCAACCAGGTGCGCCATGATCGAGGCCTTCGGATGAAACGTGATGATCACATCCGGACGCGGACGGGTCAAACCGTGCAGCAATGACCGGATGACCGTCGCCATCTGCCAGACGCGAAAACGACCCTGAACCAGAAACGTAGTCCCTGCCGGCGGTGGACTTCCTCCGTCTGAGTGATCATACAGAAAACAACACCGCACCGCATGTCCGCGCTGACGGAGGCCCTGGGCCAATTTGGCGAGCATCGCTTCGGCACCGCCGGTCCACCAGCGGTTCGACATGAGCACGACGCGCAACCGTCGCGGTGTCGAGCGCGTATCACGCATCAGGAACCTCCGCTGCGACGGAGGGCTGACCTGACTGGAAGGTGATCACCAAAAACAGCAGCCAAAAAATGTCGTTCTGCCCCAGCAACGGGCTGCTGGCAAAGCTAACCATGATCAGCGCGATCAGAATCGCCACATGCAGCCGGAGCCGGTGATCCAAGCCGGTAAAGAGCGCGGCTCCCAGCACCCGAGCCGACACCCGGAACAGCAGCAGCAACGTCACCAACAGCCCGACCACGCCGAGTTCCAAGAAGACGTCGAGTAATCCCGAGTGGCCATGCGGCGGCGAGTAACCGATAGCCATCGCCACACCAGCCGCTGGTCCCTCCGGACCTAACCAGAATGCGCGGTATCCCGCGCCCAGCCAGGGATGCTGGTGGATGCCCACGTCGATGGCAGCGGTCCAGATCTCCGTACGCCCGGTCAGCGTGACATCGCCGCCGAGGCTTTCGAAAGCCACATGGGGATCCCACAACCACGCCGCCACTGCTCCCGCCAACGCCACACCAAGCGCACCAAGGCGCAGACCTGAACTCAAACGCGGCAAGCGCAGCACCGTGGTTAATCCTGCGATCACCACCAGGGTCCCCAAGGCTGCCTTCGATGCTGACATCAAGACCATGATGATGCCGCCAATGACCGCCAACACCAACATCCATGATCCAGGACCAGCACGCCGTCCAACCCCCTGCAGGGCGATACCCGTCCACAACGCTGCCACTTGGCCCATGAGGTTCTTGTGAAAAAAGACGCCGCGCCAGGCCCCCTCATGGGCATCTCCACGATGCACCGCCCGCGAAGGATCCAGGATCACCGCCATGATAGAACCCGCCGCAGTCACCAGCAGCGCGACACCGACCAAACGGATTAAGCGGTCGCTATCGAAGCGTATCGCCATCCAGAGAGCAAAGGCGGTGGTTCCCGCCAACGCGAAAGCGCGCCGCAAACTCATGGTGGACTCGACAGACCACAGTGCCGAGATCATGGCCAGGCCACCGAGCACCAGAATTTCCGGATGCCGCCCCAGCATGGCAGCGGCAGCGCGAAGATTCATAAGCAGCAACGGCATAACCGCCGCATAGACGATGAAGGCTAAACCCTGGTACAGGGTGGAGGTCGCGGTGCGGTCACCGGCCAGTCGTTCCAATTCGAACAGGCCAATGAAGGCCTTGCCCAAGAGCACCATACCCGCGATTGCCAGACCAGCCTCGCAACGATCGGCAAGCGAACGTCCAAGCCGGGCAGGCGACGTATCGTCAGGAGCGAGCGGAGATAAGACGGAGATGGGCATCGACAGCGGTTGCCACGGTATATTGCTGGAGGTGCTGAGCGAGGCCGAGATCTTGGCCGCGACCGGCTTGCCCCAAGGTGGTCACTAAGGCATCGGCGAGGGTATCGACCCGGCCCACCGGGACGAGGGTACCGAATCGTCCCTGCGCAAGAATCTCACGTGGCCCACTCGGACAGTCGGTGGCGACGATCGGTACACCGCACGCCAACGCTTCGATGAGCACCGTAGGCAATCCCTCCCAGGCCGACGATAAAGCGAACACGCCTGCCCGTCGCATATGGGCAAAAGGATTCGGCAAAAAACCGGGGAGAGCAATGCGCTCAGCCAGGCCCGTGGCGTGGACGCGAGCCTGCAAAGCTGCGCGGGCAGGTCCCTCACCGAGAATCAGCAAGCGCATCGGCGTTCGCTTCGCGGCGAGGGCAAACGCGTCGATCAGCAAGGGGAAATTCTTCTGTTCGGTCAGTCGCCCGACCGCCAATACGACCGGGTCTCCATCGTCTCGGCACCACGGATGCTCAGGTATCTCTCGTGAACGCGGCTCGACATCGCCACCGAGCACCGGATTGACGATCACGGTCAAGCATCGGGTCGGTATGCCAAACTGAGTATGCAGATCTGCAGCAACCCCTCGCGATACACAAATCACTTGGTGCGCCAGACGATGACTGAGAGGCGCCAAAGCATATCCCAACCGTGACGACCAGCCGCGAATGCGCTGACGCGACATCGAGGCTTGATTCTCTTCGCGCAGGAACAGCCGTGGCACGTGATGGCACATTTTGGCCGCCACGGATGCCGCTAAGTTTGCATGCGGCAACGCGGAGATCAGCACCTCTGGGCGCAGCGTATCAAGCAGGCGAGCCAAGCGTGGAATCCCCGCCAGCAGAGTGGACACCCCCAGGTCGTGCACGCGGATGTCCCCGCGCAAGCGTTCGACAAATGGTCCGAAGGTGGAGCCGAGTAAAAAATCAACGGGGATACCGCGCTCGGACATGCCACAGGCCAAGCGGGTGACAACGTTCTCGGTTCCGCCACCGCCGAGATCCGGCAGCAGGAATGCAACGCGACGTGGCGTGTTCATCGCCTCGCAACCGCAATGACATTGCGGGTAAAGGTGCGTTCGCGCGGCGATCCGCAGATGCGATACACCACTCGGTGCAGTATATTTTGGAGCACGCGCCTGACCTTGGCTTTCCACCCCACTTCGCGCTCGACGGGAATGTCGACCGTGAACCCCCCTGCTTCCAGCAATTGCGCCAGCGACGTGGCCGTGAATGAACGGAGATGGGTGAGGTCCATGTAACGACTATAGGTCCCGATCAGACAGGCTGCATTGGGGACGCGAACCCAGAAGACCCCACCGGGCACCAAGGCGGCATGAGCGGCCTGCACGACATCGAATAACAGGCCATCCGGGAGATGTTCCAGGACATCCGTGCAAATGATGGCGCCGAAATGATTCGGGTGCTGCCGCAGAAACTCCAGGGCATCTCCACTGTGCAATGCGACGCCAGGGGCGAATCGGGCGGCAACGTCCAACTGACTTTGCGAGGCGTCCAGACCCACGGGTTCAACACCGGGTACCGTCGCTAACCAAGCCAGTGTCAAGCCGACGCCACATCCGAGATCCAACACGCGAGCTCCGCCCGCAGGAAGGGTTTCAAGCACCGGTCCGATGTTGGCGGCCGCATAGCGCGCCTGCCACCGCACCTGCGATTGGTCGAAGGTTTGATTCACTCGGATGAAATGCTCGTGGTAACGCTCCACCAGCACGGCGTGCAGTCGAGGATCCATATCAGGTCGGTTTATCCATATCGCACAGCGTAGAGGGCCGATAGGCACTGCGCCACCCCGATGCCGGCCAATGCCAGCAGTGCCCCCGTTACGCCGCCGCTCGGTATCAGGATGACAGCCAAACCCGTCGCAATAAGGGCACTGAAGATGTACGGGGTCACCAAGCGTGCAAACCGCCGATAGGCAGTGACGGCTGTGCCGAGGACCGCTGCCGCATAGAGCGGAATCGCCGCCGCGAAGGCCAGCACGAGTACGTCTGCATGGCCAGTGAACTCAACGCCAAAGAGCAGGCGCAGCAGCGGATTCCCCACCATCCAGGCCACCAGCATGCCGCCCCCTGCCAGCGCAACGCCGATGGCCAAAGCGAAGGCAACGAGCTTCCGATAGGCCATGAGGTCGCCGGCTTGTACGTAACGTGACATGCGCGGTAGCAGGACTTGGACCATGGAACGCAAGACTTGGGCGCCCACTTCGACCAACTGCAACATCGCCGCGAATAGGCCGAGGGCTGCCAATCCGGCCGTCATCTCCAGGGCAATGCGCGGTACACTTAACGCCCACATGCTGGCACCCACCGCTACGCCCAGCGGCAGCGCATCGAGCAATAAAGCGCGCAATGCGACGGGTTCACCTGCGTGCTGGCTCGCTGCCCAGGCCTGCATGGTCCGCAAACGCCACCCATCGTGTACGATCACCATGACCGCGCTGGCAACGGCACCAGCAATCAACGCGTAATGTAAGCGCCACCCTAACAGAATGGCCACGATAACCGATACCGCGAATGCCAGGGTGCGCAGACTCAGCGAAACGCCGATCCACGTGTGCCATTCGCGCCGCTGCCATTCACCATGAAAAATATCAGCTATGGATTCCACCACGCGGACCAGCAGGAGGGCCATCAGTACGCCAGAAGCCGCGTGAGTGGACCATAAGCTGGCGATCCCCGTCACGAAGCCACCCCACACGATTATGGATATCAAGCGGACGCGGAGATACCGCGTAAACGGGTGATCACCGCGCACATCCGTCGCCTGCATAGTGCGCAGATGCAGGTTGCCTAACAGCATCAGTGGGCTCAACACCGCAGCAGCCAAAGCGTAGGCTCCCAGCCCTTCGCGGCCAAAGACATGGCCAATGGTCATAGCCACGCCGGCTTGCCCGAGTGCCTGAATAATGGTCGCGACCAGATTCGCACTGAGCCCACGACGTAAGGATGAGCGAGGGGCGACCATCGATCAGTCGGTTCTAGCAAGCGAGGACGCGTCGAATAGAGCCGACGACTCGGCAGAGTGGCTCGCCGAGTCGTCGCACCGCACTGCCGTCATTGGCGACAGAAGACCGTGGACTGCCAGGTGGCAACCACGCATGGCTCCACCAGAACGATGCGCTCAGCCGTTGCCGATGGGCAGGGTCGGCTCGCTCTCACGACCGCTTTCGGGCAGATTGCCGACCGGAACATAGGCCGGATCGGCAGTCACCAACACTTGGTCGAGAATAACCCCGTCTTCACGCATACTCACCGAGATGGTATGTTCGCCCGCGCTCGGGACCGTGATCATGAGCCGACCACCGTTCGACCGCCAGGGAGCCCAATGCACGCCACCAGTCCCGAAGGTGCCCGAGGAACCTTCCTCAGCGAAGACACCGTTGAGGCCGACATTGACCGAGTCACCCCACACGTTCGCGCCCATGCCTCGGATCCACACGTAGTGGGTGCCGGCTTGGGCAAACACCACGTTGAAGCTCAGTTGGGGTGCCTGATCGGCCTGGGTATATTCGATCACGGTGCCGCGATCGACCAGCGCCTGCATCGCCCGACTTTGCGACGCGGCGGCCACCGGGACTTCCGCCCAGCCTTGACGACCCGGAACCTGGCGCCCATGCGCATGCTCGGCCTCGACCACCACCATGCCGGTTTCGACATCCACCTGATAAGGAGCAGCCGGTGCCTGCACCTCGATCGGCAGATCTTTGGCCACTCGCCATCCGGGCCCATCATTGAGCTCGATGCGAACCATGACGGTACCAGGGGTCGTACCATTGGGTCGAATCGTCAGCGCGCGCAGCGCGTTGGAAACGAAGGGTGTTTCGCCACGAATAACGACCCGACGATCCCCACTACCCGTGCCGTTCACGAAGGTGATGCCTTCAACTCGCCCCAAGCTGACCACACCACCCGTGACGGTCACGCGAGCGCGGATCGTCGTCGTATCGATGTCCCA
>CAYQAQ010000084.1:0-4743 GCA_964415495.1 uncultured candidatus Brocadiaceae bacterium
GGCGTCACCGCTATTGAACTCGGCGCGCGCGGTCTTGTCGCCCATGATGGTACCTGGCAGGCGGCGGTCGAAGCGATCCTGGTTGGTCGTGGGCGCGATGGCGCGATATGGACTGGCTTGCGTTATGAGCGCGGCGGCGTTGGCGATGCGGCACCGGTCCTGCACGCGGTGCTCGATCACGAAGAGGGCATGTGGCTCGTCTACGGTGCCAGCGTCGGCCCATGGTTTGTCGCGGCAGGCAGTCGTCTCGATCACGGCGAAGCCATGGGTCGTCTGGGCTTCGCCCATCATCGCCTTGGCCCACCGGATGGCGGCGCGCGCGTCGAAGGCGATCTCACGTTTAGTCCCGGCCCAGCCCTCGGTGCTGAATTGACGTGGCGCCCGGATGGTTGGTCGGCGCCCTGGGGTTGGGGACTCGGCATTCGCTTCGGCAATGCTGGCCATGAATGGGCGGATAACGTCGTCGAATTCCGCCAGATCGCCGGTGGCCTTGCGCTCAGCGATGCGTTGTGGGAGCGTGGCACCGTGGCCCTGGAAGGCTACGGTGCCGCCGAACTTGGCATCCGCCAAGACCGCGTCGTTGAACGCGGCACGAACCTGCCTTACGCGCCCGAGAGCCACATCACCGGCGTCGCTGTTGGCCGGGCAGGTCTACGCGTCGCCTGGGGCGATGCTTATGCTCCCAACCGCACCGTGCGCATGGGCCTTGGCCTCGGCGTGGTCGGCTGGGCTCCTTTTACGCGCGGGACCGTCGATAACGGCACCCGCCGTGAACATTACGCGACGCCAGAAGCCCGACCGGAGATCGCGCTGCATGTGACGGCGCGCTGGTAATTTCATTGCCCCGATCCGGAAGTCCGGACCTCCGGACAGTGGCAAGGAATTACCGGACATTGACGAACCGATCCGCTGCTAACGCACGCAGGGCGTCGATGTCCTCACGACGGGCGCGCGAGAGCGGAATCAGGTAGCGCAATTCGGCCAACAGCAATTCCGTGTCGAGTGGTCGTTCGAGGTGCAAAGCACGGTATAAACCGGCGATGATGGCCTGTTCAATTTCCGCGCCGCTATAGCCCTGGCTGACGCGGGCCAGTTCGTTGAGCGCGAAGGTGTCGACGTCCTGGTTGCGACGGGTGAGGTGGATGCGCAGGATCTCAACGCGTTCTTCCGGATCGGGCAGATCCACAAAGAATATTTCGTCGAAGCGGCCCTTGCGCAGAAATTCGGGCGGGAGTTGGGTGATATCGTTGGCCGTGGCGACGACGAAGACTTCGCTGCGCCGCTCTTGCAGCCAGGTCAAGAAACTGCCGAAGATGCGCCGCGCTAACCCGCCATCGGATTCAGACGAGCGCGCTGAGCCCATCGCCTTTTCGATCTCGTCGATCCACAGCACCGCTGGTGCCATGGCTTCGGCCGAAGCCAGCGCGCGGCGGAAGTTGCGTTCTGATTCGCCGATGAACTTGTCGTACAGGCGGCCGGCATCGAATTTCAGCAGTGGCAATTGCCATTCGCGCGCGATCGCACGCGCGGCCAATGATTTGCCGCAACCCTGCACACCCACGATCATGACCCCGCGTGGGGCGGAAAGATTGAGCGCGCGTGCCTGCTTCGAATAGCCATGACGGGCCCGCGTCAGCCATGCTTTCAGCGCACCGAAACCGCCCAGTTCACTGCGGTTGGCCTCGGCGGGAACGAAGTCGATGGCGGTGCTGCCGGCGAGCAGGCGCGCCTTGCGGCTAAGCACTTTGCGCAGGTCTTCCGGATCGAGGCGCTTGCCTTCAAGGACGGCGTAGGCCACCGCTTGGCGCGCTTGCGCCAGCGTGAGACCGCCGAGGTGGCGCACGAACCGTTCCTGCTCCTCGCGGTCCATGGTGACGGTGATCTTCACCGTGCTGGCAATGGCGCCGACCGTCCGTGTGACCACGCTCGCGAGTTCAGCCGGACTGGGCAAGGGCAGATCGATGGGCGTCACCAGGTGCTGCAATTCCGGCGGCACCACGAGCGGATCGCCACAGAGCACGATGGTCGATTGCCGCGTGTGGAACGCTTGCGCGACTTCGCGGAACAACCGGCAGACTTTGGGATCGTCGAAATGGCGGGTGAAATCGAGCAGAAGGAAAATACCCGAGACCTCGTGCTGCATCAGGTTGGCCAGCATCTTGGCTGGATCTTCCGTGCCCGGCGTGCCCTCATGACGCGCGCTGTTGCGCAGACCGCGCGTCACCGACCACTCGTGCACGGGAATGTAGAGATCAACGCCAGCCGCGCGGAGAACCTCGCGCACGCGTTCTTCCTCCGGCGTTTCAACCGTCAGCACGGCGTGGAAAGATTGGATCAGCAGCTTCAGTTCGCTGACCAGCAGGCTTTTCGCATCGGTGGAGGGTGTGGTCATGGCGCGGATTCAGACCAACGGTGGCCAAAGGCCCAGCGGCTCCAACAAATGCCGCAGTGCCCGCGGCAGACGATCGAGCAACGTGAGCGCGTCGTAGCAAGGCCCGTGTTCGCGCCAGCATTCATCGCCGGCTTCGGTCAGCCACAGCACGGCGATGCGGGCGGCGTCAAAGGGTCCGACGCCGCGCGCAACCAATCCGGCAGCCAGGCCGGCGAGCACATCGCCAGTGCCGCCGACTGCCAAGCGCGGATTTCCGCGTGGATTGAGCTGCCAGCGCTGACCGTCGGTGACGAAATCAATCGGGCCTTTGGCCAACACCACGCGGTTGGTGCGGGCATACGCGTGCAAGGTGGCGTCGTCGCTGCGATCAGCGAGATAGCGCGCTTCGCCGCGATGCGGTGTCAAGAGCACCGGGGCGGCGTCGCTGGGTAAATCGCGCAGCGTATCGGCGAGAATGGAGAGGCCATCGGCATCGATGATGACCGGTACACCGAGGTCGTTGCACAAGCTGAACGCTTGTTCCGCGGCTTCGATGGCACCAGGCAAGCGGCCGATGCCGTTGCCGATCAGCACCGCGCTCGCGCGCACGATCAGTGGCGTCAATTCCGACGGATCGGCCGGCTGCACGGTGTCGAGATCTTGGCGATGGACGATGATGGTGGGCGGCAGCGCCGGGCCTTGCGCGGTCCAGGCGCGTACCAAGTCGCAGCCGGCGATCACGGCGGCGCGGCAGGCGAACTCCAGCGCCCCGGGAAAGCGACCGCCGCCGATAACGAGCAATTCGCCGTGCTGCCCTTTGTGGCCGTCGCGACGATGGCGCGGGAAGCGCGTCATGCACGCCGGTTGGACCTGTTTGTACGCGGCCTCGGGAATGCCGATATCGACGGTTTTGAAATCGCCGACACCAGCCGCACCGAGCAGGTCGCTCTTGGCGACTTGAAAACACAAGGTCAAGGTGGCGGGCAGCACCAGATCGGTGCCCAGGCCGGTCGGCGCGTCCGCCGCCAGCACCGGCAGGCCGGTGGCGCGCAGGGTGAGCAACGCGGTGTCGATCGGCGTGCGCGGTCGCCCGCGCGCGCCCGCGCCGAGAATTGCGTCGACGATCAACGCGGTGTCGGCGGGCGGAGCGGTCACGTGCGGCACGTTGGGTGGACACCGTGCAGCCTGAGCTCGGCACAGCTCGCTGGCGGGATCGGACACCGACCACACCGCCACCGGATGACCAGCGTCCGCGAGCAACCGCGCGCAGGCCCAGCCGTCGCCGCCGTTGTTGCCCGGACCGCAGGTAATCAGGATCAGACCGTCACCGGCCAGGCGCTGCGCTTCATGCGCCAGGGCAGCACCGGCGCGCTCCATCAGATCGACGAGGGCGCAGCCGAGACTGACGGCGGCGGCATCGATCAGGGCGACTTCATCGCAGGGGACCATCGGCGGCGGCAGCGGCATGGGCGGCGATGATCCCCCTGCGTCAGCCGGTGCAAGAGGAGGGGGCCTCTCGGCGTTGCACGCATCGCTCCGACGGCGTACACCAGGCGCCGGAGCCCATCCTTATGCGTACTTTTCTGCTTATCGCCGCTGCATCCGCCGCCTTGCCGGCCATGGAACTCGATCTGCGCCTGGGCTACGGCCTGCGCGCGCGCAGTACCGATTTCTCGACCAGCGGTGGTTCGGTGAGCGACAACTGGGATTCAAGCCACCGCATCACCGCCGGCGCGGTGATTCCGCCGACCCCATCGTTGGGTGGGTCGTGGTTGTTTGGGGCCCGGATGGCCTTCGATCTCAATAAACTGAACGATACCGATTATACCAACGTCGCCCTGCATCTGCAGGCCGGTTATGGCTTCCCGCTGACACCATTGGTGCGCTTGGAACTACTGCCCTACGCCGGCCTCGGCTATGTCGATCTGGACGCCGCGGATGAGGGTTCCGGCTCGGCGACCTCGATTGAGGTCGGTGCTGATGTCTTCGTCGCAGTGACCCTGCCCAACAACTTCCAGATGGGTGGCGGCATCGGCTATGCCTGGACCACGGCGGAACCCACCATTGATTCCGGTCGGGTGAAAATTGAACAATCGGGCCTCGTCGGCACCATCTTCATCGGCTGGCGGCTCTAACCCGGGTCCAGTGTCTTAGTCACGCATCAGTCGGGCTTTGCGAAAACCCTGGCACCCCTCTGGTGGAGGGAGTAAGCCGCGTCCTCGCTGATCACCCGCGGAGACGGTCCATGCCTCGCTTCGGCTTTCTGTCCCTTGCCCTCGCCACCCTGACCTCGGCTGCGGTCGCCCAAGACAAGGTGCCCGCCTTCGTCGACATGCGGTTGAATGTGCAAGGCACCAACCTGGCCTACCAGC
>CAYQAQ010000084.1:4753-9347 GCA_964415495.1 uncultured candidatus Brocadiaceae bacterium
CGATTTAGCCCATTCCATCGCTACCCGGGTCGGCGTCAGCTGGACCGGTTCGCTGGGCCTCAGGGCCTATGGCGGCATCATCTGGGGCCTCGGGGGCACCTGGGGTTACGGTAAGGACGAGAGCGTCCTTCCGGGAGGCATCGATCTGACCATCCAGACCGCCACCCTTGATGGCTTCATCGGCTATGCCTTTCCGTTCTCCGAGTCACTCCAGATCGAGGCCATGCCGGTGATTGGCGTTGGCCGCGTGTGGCTGCACAGCAGTGGCCCGGGCCGCCAAAGTGACAGCGATGCCTATTGGGAATACGGCCTGCGCGGCAACCTGGTCTGGACCTTGAGCAATGGCTTCCAGTTCGGTTTGACCGGTGACATCATCATCGCCAACGAGAATCGCATCGATGCGCAAGTCGGTGCCACCAATTTCCGCGATCTTGATAATTCCCGCATTGCTGCGGGCGCCTTTATCGGCGTGCGGCTGTAAGCCCTATGTTGCCGCGTGTGGTTGCCCCTGCCGTATTGCTGACCTGCTCCGCCCTGGCGGGGGCGTGGGCACTCGATGATGACTTTGGCGGTTTCAGCGACCTGCGGCTGAATATCCACGCCTATGGCGTCGGCTATGATGTGACCTTCCTCGGCAACACCGAGGAAGACAACTTCGGCACCACCTTTCGCTTCGGCGTGACCTGGATTGCATCCTTAGGCTTGGCTCCTCGCCGCGGTGGCCTGATGGTCGGCCTGGGCTTCAATTACGGCATCATGGACACCGATTTGGGCAACGACGCCGGTGTCACCCTGCAGACCTGGGCCTTGCAGGGCTATGCTGGCTGGGGGTGGAACCTGACGGAGCGTTGGCAGCTCGAAGTGTTGCCGACCATCGCTGTGGGTCGGGCCCATCTCAAGCTCGACAACTCCGCGCTCGGTCTGCCGGATTTCAAAGGTGCTGACACCCTGACCGAACTCGGGTTGATGACCAATCTGGTGTGGACGCACCCGAATGGCATTCAGCTCGGCGGAACGTTCGGGTACCTGTTTTCCAGCACGCTCATTCGCGAGGAAGTCGCTGGCATCGAATTCGATTGGGACACCTCGAACCTGACCATCGGTTTCATTTTCGGGTCGCGACTCTGAGCATCTGCGCGCGATAGGTCGAGGGCGACTGCCCGGCCATGCGAGGTCGCCTTGTGCCACCATTGTGGCGCAAGGCATCACCTTCCTGATTGAGCGGGCCGGATCTTGCGGACGCTGTGCTCCATGCCCATCCGGACCATCACCTTTGACTGGGGTGACACCTTGGCTGCCAACTACGGCATGCCGTATCTGCAAACCCAAAAGCGGGCCTTCGCCCGACTCGCGAACGATCTCACGGCCTTGGGCTGCACGGTTCCACCTGGTTGGGTGGACGCCATCAACGCGGAAATCGAGGTCGAATGGGCGCGTTCGATCTCGCCCATCGCCAATCCCGAGCATCGGGAGATCGACATGCGCGCCATGTTCGATCGCTGGCTCGGCCAAGCCGGCGCCATTGAGGCCACCCCGCATGCCGTGCGCACCGCCACCGCTCGCTGCTTGGCGACCTTGACCGACACCGTGATCCCGTTCAGCGAATCCGGGCCGACCTTGAGCCTGCTGCGGGCACGTGGCTATCGCCTCGGCGTGTTGTCGCATGTGTCGTGGCCGGGCGATGCGGTGCGGGCGTGGTTCGAGCGCCACGGCTTAGCGGGCTTCTTCGATTTTTACTCGTTGAGCTGCGATATCGGCTGGATCAAACCGAATCCGCGCCATTTTCAGCACGCTCTCGATCAAGCGGGGTGTCCGGCGGATCAGATTCTGCATGTCGGCGATCATCCGCTGCGCGATATCGAAGGCGCCAAGGCGGCTGGCTTTCGCACGTGCCTGCGCCATACCGAGCGCATCTACCCAGAAGATCAAGTAACCGCTTGTCAGCCCGATGCCGAGATCATCCGCTTGCATGAAGTGGTTGAGATCGCGCATCGCCTGGGAGGTCGATAATGCTGCTTACCTTTTTGCGTCTCGCGTCCTGTCTGCTGCTCGGGATCACGGCGCTGATAGCAGCCGATTGGCGTGACGCCTATCGACCAGCGGATGATGCGTGGCGCAGCGTCACCCAGCATCTGATCACCCACAACGAGGCCGAACCGACGACCATCGATCCGGCCTTGTCCAAAGGCGTGCTGGAAAGTCGCATCGAAGGTGCGCTGTTCGAAGGCCTGCTGCTGCTGCATCCCAAGACGCTTACGCCGGTACCAGGCGTCGCCGAGCGCTGGACCATCAGCGAGGATCGCCTGACCTATACCTTCCACATCCGTGACAACGCGCGGTGGAGCGACGGTCGCGCCGTTACCGCGCACGATTTTGTCGCCAGTTGGCTGCGCGTGCTCAACCCCGCTACCGCCAGTCCGTATGCCGATGTGCTCGACATGATCGCGGGCGCAGCCGAGCGCCGGCGTGGCGAAGCCGGCGAACCGGCGATCGTGGCGAGCGACGAGCGGACCTTGGTGGTTACGTTGCATCAGCCGTGCCCGTGGTTTCTCGAGGTCTGCGCTTTTCACACGCTTCTGCCGGTGCGTATAGACGTAATCGCCCAACACGGCGATCGCTGGACGCGGCCGGAGCATCTGGTCGGCAATGGCCCATTCCGCTTGCGGGAATGGCGTCAGCGCGAGCGGTTGGTGGTCGAGAAATCGCCGACTTATTGGGACGTCGATTTCGTCAAGCTGGAACGCATCACCTTCTTGCCTTACGATGATCTCGAGACTGCGTACAAGTTGTTCCGCTCGGGCGAATTGCATTGGGTACCGGGTATTCCACCGGCGAAGCTCGACGAGATCCGCGACCTGCCGGACTATTACGCCGTGCCCTATTTCGGGACCTACTTTTATCGCCTCAACGTCACCCGCCCGCCCTTCGACGATGTGCGCGTGCGGCGAGCCGTGAGCATGGCCATCGATCGCCGGCAGATCACCCGTCACGTCACCCGCGCCGGCCAGTTGCCGAGCGGTGCCTGGTGCCCGCCCGGCACGTGGTACGAACCGATCACCGGCCCCGCGAGCGATATCGTCGCAGCGCGCGCTGCTTTGGCCGAAGCCGGCTACGGTCCGGGCGGCAAACCGCTGCCGCCGATCGAATTGCTCTACAACACCAGCGAACAGCACAAGCTGATCGCGGAGACGGTGGCGCAGCAATTGCGCCAAGCGCTCGGTATCACCGTGATCGCGCGCAACGCCGAGTGGAAGGCCTACATCGCCGCCATGGACCGGCTCGACTACGGCATGTGCCGCTCGGCGTGGATCGGGGATTTTTCTGACCCGGACACCTTCTTCGCCTGTTTTCTGTCCGACAGCGGCAACAATCGCACCGGCTGGAAAAATGCGCGGTATGACGAGCTCGTCCTCGGCAGCCGCACCATCTCCGATCTCGCGGAGCGCCAAGAACGTCTCGCCGAAGCCGAGCACCTGCTGATGGTCGAGGAAAGCCCGATCATCAGCATTTATCATTACGTCGCCCAAGGCCTGCTCGCCGACACCGTGCAGGGGTGGGAGCATAATGTGCGGGATTTGCGCGAATGGCGGTCGGTGTGGATGGAATGAATGCCGCGGTCCGGAAGTCCACCCTGCATGGTGATGCATGTAATGGAGTGCTTGCGGGTTAAACCCACATAGTGGCCGAAAGACGCGCACGACCACAAGACTCCCGGACTCCCGGACTTCCGGACCGGGGCAATCCCTCTCAATGCCGCCGCCGATAATGCTCCGGCGATTCCCCGACCACCTGCTTGAATTGGGCCGAAAACGCGAACGGATTCGGATAACCTAACTGATCCGCAATCGCGCTGATCGGCACCTCATGCTGCAGCAGCAAACTGCGCGCGCGATCGATGCGCCGACGGATGCGGTACTCGCCGGGCGACACGCCTAAGCTGGCGCGGAAAATCTTACGGAAGCGCTCATAGCTCAGGTCGAGTTGCCGAGCCAGGGCATGCAGATCCAGGCGCGGATCGTCTGCCAGCTGCCGGCACGCGGCATCGAGCATGGCGCGATGCGGATCGTGGTCATCGGTTTCGCGGCTGCACAAATCGGTCAGCACCGCCACCGTCTGGGCGAGGATACGGCCGAGACTGCTTTCTGGCGCACGGCGCACGGTTTCCATCAGGCGATGCAGGTCCTGCACCAAGCCGACATCAAGGCCCGGATGTTGCACCGGTCGCCGCGGATCGAGGACGCCGATACTGCGCAATGCGGCTTCGACTTCGGTCGGGATCACGATCCATGCCTCGGCCCAATGACTGCCGGTCACGATGCGGTTCTCGTGGGCGCGATCGGTGAAACGGTGGAATAAGGCGCCCGGTTGGAGCGCAATGGTGCTGCCGTCCTCAGCGTGATAGCTGCCGTGTCCACGGAGGCACCAGACTGCGGAATAGTGGTGCGGTCGATGCAGCGGATGGTCGACAATGCGACCGGATTTGAGCACGAAGCCGACGCCCAAACGCACATCGCGTCCGCCCGGCAGGGTTCGGCTGACCGAGTCGCTGATCAGCAGGCGGGTCGGAATCGTGATCGGCGCCGTGCTGGCCATG
>CAYQAQ010000085.1:0-9298 GCA_964415495.1 uncultured candidatus Brocadiaceae bacterium
ATCGTCGATGTCGAAGGCAACCAGGCCGTCGACACCCTGTTCTACGATCTGCACGATCCCACCAACCGCTATGACGCCGTGCGCACCTTGCGTAGCCAAGGTGCGGTGTATCTGACCACCGGCTCACGCTTGCTCGCCACCGATGGCCAGAGCCTGCTCACCATCGTCGCCGACACCTGCGGGCGTCATGATACGCTGGGCGGGGCGTGTTCGTGCGAATCGAATCAGGTTCGCTATGACCTCGGCACCCTGTCTATGCATTCGTGCCGCAATACCTTCATGCTGCAATTGCAGCAGTACGCGGGAAAAATCGGCCCACAGGGCGCGTCGCTGACCAAACGCGACATCGCGCACAATATCAACTTCTTCATGAACGTGCCGGTCACGCCCGATGGTGGGCTCTCCTTCGCCGACGGCATTTCCGCTCCGGGTCGTTACGTCGAAATGACCGCGGACCGCGATGTCTTGGTCTTGGTCTCCAACTGCCCGCAGCTCAATAACCCGTGCAACGGCTGGAACCCCACGCCCGTGCGCATGCTGATCTGGGAGCACTGAGCATGGACGCGGTCAAAGTCTTGGTCGCGGCCGAGGGGTTACATGCCGCGCGATTGATCGCGGCGGTACGCGCGGCGAAGGCACAGCCGGTGATAGCGGTGGTCGATGCGCAGCGGACCAGTGCGTGGGCGGCGGCTACGGACGGTTTGGCGGTGGTGCGCGATGTACGCGATGGCGTGGCCCTGGTCGCGGCGGCGCAGGCGCAAGGCTGTGCAGCCATTCATGTGGGCGCTGGCCGACTGGGTGGCGATGCGCTGCTGGATCAGGCCGCACAGGCCGCCGGGATTCGCATCATCGGGCCAAGCGTTGCGGGTGTTGCTGCGGTCAGTCCGCGCCATCGGCTGCGCGCGCTCGCCGATCAGCTGGGCATTGCTTGGGATCCCAGTCGCGGTCCCGGCACGCGCACGCTGGTGGTCACGCTGATGGGGCGCCCCGGCCATATCTGCCTGCTCGGCGACCGCGAAACCACCGTGCATCAAGGCGACGATGTCATCATCGCCGAAGCTCCCGCGCCAGAACTCCCGCTGTTGTTGCGCAGCGAATGTTACGCCGACGCCGAACGGTTGGCGAAGCGGCTCGACGTCAACGGCGTGCTCGATGTGCGTTTCCACATCGATGCGGAAATCGGCGTCGCCACCCTCGCTGGCATCGCTTGGGGTCCGAGCGATGATCTCGATGCCTTGTCCGCGGCGATCGGCCTCGACTGTCATGCGTGGGCCGTGCTGCTGGGCTTGGGCGAAATCCCGCCGTGGGAGCATCTTTCCCTGCGCAGCGCGTCCGTCGGGGTTGCCGTTCGGGTCGGCGTCGCGACGAGTGCGCCGCGCGGTCCGGGGTCAGGCTGCTGTACGCGGGTCGTGCTGCCGGCGGATGTGGTCGCGGCGATTGCTCCGGGCAATCAGCCGGGCTTGGATGGGCCGCGCTTAGCACTGGTGTCCGCGAGCGGCGATGATCGCGATGCCGCGTTTTCCGCCGTCGTCGAGCGCCTGCGCGCGGTGCGACTCGATGGCGTGGTCACCGATATTCCCCGCTTACTGGCGTTGATCGCTTCGCCAGCGGTGCGCCAAGCGCGCTATGCGCCAGCGTTGGCCTTGCTGGTCGACACTCACGCACCGCTGATCCAGGTGCTCGAACCGGGGCTGCAGAGCACGGTTCAAGATCTGTCCGGCCGGCGCGGCCTGTGGTCGGTCGGCGTGCCACCGTCGGGTCCGATGGATCCGTTATCGTTTCGCATCGCCAATGCTGTGGTCGGCAATTCCGCGGATGCCGCTGGCATTGAGATCACTTATGGTGCGGCAAGCTTCCGCTTTCCGCAGGGTGCGGTGATCGCACTCGCGGGTGCGCGCTGCGCCGCCACCCTCGAAGGTGCCGTCGTCACCTGGCACACCGCCGTCACCGTCCCGCCCGGCGGGACCTTGCGTCTGGGTGGCATCGGTCCGGTCGGCATGCGCACGGCGCTGGCGGTACGCGGCGGCGTGGATGTGCCGCCGTGTCTCGGCAGTCGTTCGACGTTTACGCTCGGCGGCTTCGGCGGCTTCGCCGGCCGCGCGCTGTTGCGCGGCGATGAACTCGCGATCGGTGATGCAGTGTCCACGACGCCAACAGCGGCCGAATCTGCGCCGGAATTAACCAAGGAGTGGACCATCGGCGTGCTCGTCGGCCCACATGCGGCACCCGAGTTCCTCACCGCGTCCGGCCTGGAACAATTCCTGGCGGCGGATTGGCAGGTCAGTCCGCAGTCGAATCGCACCGGCGTGCGCTTGATCGGCCCCAAGCCGGGCTGGGCGCGCAGCGATGGCGGCGAAGCCGGGCTGCATCCCTCGAACATCCACGACAATGCATATGCCCTCGGCAGCATCGATCTGACCGGAGATATGCCGGTGATTCTCGGACCCGATGGGCCCAGCTTGGGCGGCTTCGTCTGTCCCGCAGTGGTAGTGCAAGCCGAGCGCTGGAAACTGGGACAATTGCGTCCGGGTGATCGTGTGCGCTTCCACACCATGGGCTTGCAGCAGGCCGGCGCCTTGCGCCAACGCAGCACATCTGGACTTGGTTCACGCCAAACGGAATCGCCCATCCTGCACCACGAACCCGCCGGCGGTAGTCGCCCAGCGCTGTGCATCCGCCGCGCTGGCGACGATCATCTCTTGGTCGAAGTCGGGGAGCGCCTGCTCGATATCGCCTACCGCTTGCGCGTGCAGGCGCTGCACGACCGCGTGCGCGCTGAACGCCTAGCAGCGATCACCGATCTGACGCCGGGTGTGCGCTCCTTGCAACTGCAATACGATCCGGACCGCATCAGTGAAGCCGACCTGGTCCGGCTGGTGATCCGTCTGGATCGTGATCTCGGGGATACCGATGCCTTGACCGTGCCATCACGCACGGTGTATCTGCCGTTATCGTGGGATGACCCGTCGACGCGCAAGGCGATTGACATCTATCAACGCACCGTAAATCCCAATGCACCCTGGTGTCCGTGGAACATCGAGTTCATTCGCCGCATCAATGGACTCACCAGTGTCGACGACGTGCAGCGAACGGTCTTCGGCGCGGAATATTTGGTGCTCGGATTGGGTGATGTCTACCTCGGCGCGCCGGTGGCAACACCAGTCGACCCACGCCATCGGCTGGTGACGACCAAGTACAACCCAGCACGCACATGGACGCCGGAAAACGCGGTTGGCATCGGTGGAGCCTACCTGTGCATCTACGGCATGGAGGGCCCCGGTGGCTACCAGTTCGTGGGCCGAACGATCCAGGTGTGGAACACCTGGCGCAGTACAGCCGCATTTACGCCCGGCAAGCCGTGGTTGCTGCGCCAGTTCGATCGCATCCGTTTCTTCCCCGTCGAGGCTAATGAGCTGCTGCGTTTGCGTGAGGACTTCCCGCATGGTCGCTACGCGGTGCGCACCGAGGAAGGCTCGTTTAGTCTGTTCGACCATCGCCGCTTCCTCGCCAGCAACGCTGATTCGATCGCTGCTCTCACGGCGACACGTGATGCCGCCTTCGCCGCCGAACGCGCACGCTGGGATAAGCTGCCGTTGGGAGCCGCACCGTGACCTGCGACCTGCTCAGCCTGCGGGCCGCTTATGCCCAGGGTGCTACGCCAGAATCGGTGATCACCGCGGTATATGATCGCATTGCCGCCTGGAATGACCCCGCGTTGTTCATCCACCTACGCCCGTTAGCCGAGGTCGTCGCGGAAGCGCGGCGATTGGTAGACGTTTCACGCGACTTGCCGCTGTTCGGAGTTCCCTATGTGATCAAGGATAACATCGACCTCGCTGGCTGTCCAACGACGGCTGGTTGTCCGTCGTTTAGGTACATACCCGAACGCTCAGCCACCGTGGTCGAACGCTTACGAGCGGCTGGCGCGATCGTCATCGGCAAGACCAATCTCGATCAATTCGCCACCGGCTTGGTCGGCACCCGCAGTCCCTATGGCATACCACGCAATCCGTTCTCAAGAGCGCACGTTCCGGGCGGTTCCAGTTCCGGCTCAGCCTGTGCCGTCGCGGCGGGGCTGGTGACGTTTGCGCTCGGCACCGATACGGCCGGATCCGGACGCGTTCCCGCCGCTTTTCAGAACATCATCGGCCTCAAGCCGACCAGAGGCTGGCTGTCGACGCGCGGTGTGGTTCCCGCTGCACGCACCTGCGACTGCGTTTCAGTCTTCGCCTTGAGTGTCACGGACGCGACCACCATTGCCGCAGTCGCGGGCGGTTTTGACGCCGACGATCCCTACAGCCGACCACTGCCAAGTGTTCCGACGAAACCAGCGCCGCGCATCGGCGTGTTGTCAGCAGACCAACAGGACTTCGATCATCCTGAGGACGCTCAGCGCTATACCGACACACTGCGTCGTTTGCGTGACCTCGGCTACGACGTCCGCACCATCGACGCCTCGCCATTGACGGCGGCGGCGAGTCTGCTCTACGGCGGGGCTTTCGTCGCCGAGCGCGCACACGCCGTGGGATCGTTCCTGGCCTCGCAGTCCAGCGATGCCGACCCGCAGGTACGCACGATCATTCTCGGCGGTCAGACCACTAATGCGGTCGCTCTCGTCGCTGATCAGCATCACCTGCGCGGGTACGCACGTGCTGCCGAAACGCTGTGGTCCGAGGTCGATGCCTTGTGCCTGCCCACCACCCCCGGGATCGCCACCCTCGCTGAGGTCGCCGCTGAACCGCTGGCACGCAACAAGCGCCTCGGCACCTACACCAATTGGATGAACCTGCTCGACTGCTGCGGCCTCGCGCTCCCGGCGGGATTCCGCAGCGATGGCATGCCGGTCGGCGTGACGCTGGCGGCACCCGCAGGGCACGATCGTTTGCTCGCTCGCATCGGTGAGCGTCTGCATCACGCGCTCGGCGGCACCTGCGGTGCGACCACGCTACGCGTGCCAGCGCCGGCGCTGACGGACGATGACGCGCGCCTGCGACTCGTCGTCGTCGGTGCCCATCTGTCCGGACAGCCCTTGAATGCACAGCTGCTGGCGCTTGGAGCCACGCTGGAATGCGCCACCACCACCGCACCCTGCTATCGGCTGTATGCCTTGCCCGGCACCAGACCGCCCAAGCCGGGTCTGCTGCGGGTGGCCTACGACGGGGCCGCGATCGCGTGTGAAATCTGGCGCCTGGAAGCCGCAGCCTTCGCGTGCTTCGTCGCTGCCATTCCTGCTCCTCTTGCCATCGGGCGCATCGCTCTTGCCGATGGCGACGAAGCCTCCGGCTTCCTCTGCGAAGCGTTTGCCACGACAGATGCCCTTGATATCACGGCCAGCGGGGGCTGGCGCGCGTGGCTGAACCGCACGGCGGTCGCGTCTGACTGAGGGTGGCACCAGTCGGTGATCGCCGCAGCATGGCAGTCATGCGTCTGATCCTCGTCGTGATTGCCTGCGTTACCCTGTTCGCGGCCGACACCGAGCCCGCGGCCGCCAATCCCGGTGGGCTACGTCTTGCCGATGACCAAGCTACTGCGGGCTGGGTGCGGGAACGCATTCAAAATCCGTTGCGGCATTACTGCGCGGACTGCCACATGGATGGCAAACGTAAAGGCGGTTATGCGATGGACGATTATGTCCGTCTGCTCACCGGCGGACATAATTTCCCGGTCGCGATCAAACCCTGGGATACCGAGACCAGTCCTCTCCTGCGTGCCGTGCGCCGGGAACTCGACGAGGATCTCAACATGCCGCCGGACGAGCAACTGCCGGCTGAGGTCATCGCCGATCTCACGCGCTGGGTGGCGATGGGCGCACCGTGGCCGGATGACAGCATCGCCCCCAGCGCAGTCGCCCCGCGCAGCGAGCCGCCCACGTGGTTCGGCCGCTGGCATCCGGTCGCCGTGCATCTGCCGCTCGGTGCCATCCTGATCGCCCTGCTCTTGGAAATCGTTGCGCTCGCCAAGCATCCGTGCCGGCTGCATCCGGGCACTTCGTGGACCCTGGGCGCGACATTGGTCGGCACCATCGCCGCCATCGCCACCGGCCTGGTACTCGAGGGCGGGCAGAATCCCGACCTGCTCGAAAACCACGAGCGCCTCGGCTGGATCACGGGCATCATCATCGTCGCCGCCTTTGCGCTGAGTTTCTTCGGTAAGCGCAGCTCACGCTGGCGTTGGGCGGTGCGGCTGCTCATTCTCGCCGGTGCGCTCTTGGCTGGTGCCACCGGTCACGCGGGCGGCTTGATGACCTGGGGCGAAGGCTGGCTGTGGTGAATCACAGCAACCACGCGATGACTATGGAATGCCCACCGCCTCCGATCACACCCCAAATCAGGCCGCTTTTCTGGACATGCGCATGGATACCGGCCTGACTGTTTTTTCCCAGGAAGCCGTCGAAAAACTATGCCAATGGGTGAGCACATGGCGAAGGATCGCCGGTGAAACGTCCGGGTGATGGCGGTTCGGCGCCCAGCCTGGCACGCCGGTGCGGCGTGGATCACCGGCAAGCCCGCTTTACGCTGCTGCCATGCCCCTGCGTCTCCGGGATTGCGTGGTCCTGCATGCTGTCGACGGAACTCTTGCCGCGCGGCATTCGCATCAACGCGGTGTCGCCGGGCCCCATCGACACGCCGATCTTCGAAAAAGTCGGGCTTCCGGCGGAGGCGGTGGCCGGTGTACGCGAGGCAATGGGCAGCATGGTGCCGCTCAGGCGCATGGGGACTGCTGATGAGGTCGCGGCGGCGGTGGAGTTCCTACTCAGCCCGGCATCCTCCTTCGTCGTCGGCGTCGAGCTGGCCGTCGATGGCGGCTTGAGCGACCTCTGATGGATCTCTGATGCGTACCCATTGGGGAGCGTCCCGCTCCCCAATGGGTGCACGTCTGGCAAAAACAACGTGGTCACCCGGGTAACTCGCCAACCGCAGCGCGATGCACCAGTCACGTCCCGACGGTAGTGCGACCTCTATCTGGACATCAAAGGCGCACCCCACAGTGTCTCGCCCTTCCGGAGGGACCTGCTCATGGCCGTCGACCCACACAGCCGCTATTGGCGCGCCAATCTGATCGTCGTGGGCGTCCTGCTCGCCTTGTGGTTCATAGCCGGCTTCCTGTTGCCGATCATCCTTGTCGAACCGCTCAACGCCTTCCGCCTGGGCGGCTTCAAGCTCGGCTTCTGGTTCGCGCAACAGGGTTCAATCATCGCCTTCGTCCTCATCATCATCGCCTATGTGCTGATCATGAATCGTCTCGACCGTACATACGGCGTCGACGAGAAGGACGCCCCGTGAGCACGCTCGCCTGGACCTATCTCTGGGTCACCGCCACCTTCGGGATCTACATTTTCATCGCCATCCGCAGCCGGGTTAAAAATACCGAGGGGTTTTACGTCGCCGGTCACGGCGTGCCCGCCATCGCCAATGGTATGGCTACCGGCGCCGACTGGATGAGTGCCGCCAGCTTCATTTCAATGGCCGGGCTGATCGCGTTCACCGGCTACGCTGGCTCGGCCTATCTCATGGGCTGGACCGGCGGCTATGTGCTGCTCGCTTTACTGCTGGCGCCCTATCTGCGCAAGTTCGGCGCCTTCACCGTGCCGGATTTCGTCGGCGACCGCTATTATTCCACCACTGCGCGTGTGGTCGCGCTGATCTGCGCCATCTTCGTCAGCTTCACGTATGTCGCCGGGCAGATGCGCGGCGTCGGCATCGTGTTTTCGCGTTTTCTCGAAGTGCCGATCGATGTCGGCGTGCTCATCGGCATGGTCATCGTCTTTCTTTACGCCACCCTCGGTGGCATGAAGGGCATTACCTGGACCCAGGTGGCGCAGTATGTCGTCCTGATTATCGCGTATCTGGTGCCGGCGGTGGCCATTTCGTGGCGGTTTACCGGCAATCCCATTCCGCAGGTCGGCATGGGCTCAACCGTGCTCCCCGGCCAACTTGGCCAGGTCGAACCCGGTATCGCGTTGATGGATGTACTCGACAAGATCGTCACCGATCTCGGCTTCGCGGCGTATACCTCGCCACCCGCTGACGGTATCGGCATGTGGAATGTCGCCCTGCTCACACTGGCATTGATGGCGGGCACCGCTGGCT
This sequence comes from uncultured candidatus Brocadiaceae bacterium, assembly GCA_964415495.1. Classification (GTDB taxonomy): domain Bacteria; phylum Planctomycetota; class UBA11346; order UBA11346; family UBA11346; genus CAYQAQ01. The sequence continues at coordinate 8,091 of CAYQAQ010000085.1, forward strand.
TGCCGCACGTCATCATCCGCTTCTACACGACCAAAACGGTGGCCGCCGCGCGCTGGAGCGCCTTCTGGGCGCTGTTGTTCATCGCCATTCTCTACACCACAGCCCCAGCGGTTGCGACTTTCGCCCGCGCCAACCTGATCCGCAGTCTGCATGACAAGCCCTACGCTGAGGCCCCCGTCTGGTTCCAGACCTGGGAAAACAGCAATCTCATCGCCTGGGTCGATAAAGACGGCGATGGCCGCATCACCATGGCCCCCGGTGCCGCCTTTGCTGGCAAGCCCAATTTCACGGCGCCGCCCGATGCCACCACCGGTCGCGGCGCGCACGGCGAACGCAGCATCGCCAATACGCCGACCGACAATGCCAACGAACTGTATGTCGATCCCGACATCATGGTGCTGGCCAATCCCGAAATCGCGCGCTTGCCCGGTTGGGTGGTCGGTCTGGTCGCGGCCGGAGGTCTCGCCGCCGCGCTGTCCACCGCCGCCGGTCTGCTGCTGGTGATTTCATCGTCAATCTCACACGACCTGCTCAAACGCACGCTCTGTCCGACCATGAGCGAACGCAACGAGGTCAAATGGGCGCGCGTCGCCGCTGGCGGCGCCGTGATCATTGCCGGCATTGTCGGCATCTATCCACCGGCTTTTGTCGGCCAAGTGGTCGCATTTGCCTTCGGTCTGGCCGCGTCGAGCTTCTTTCCCGTCATCGTGCTCGGCATCTTCTGGACCCGTACCACGCGTGCGGGCGCGATCGCTGGCATGCTCAGCGGCATGGGCTTCACCTTCGCCTATATCGTTTGGTACACCTACGTCGATACGGATCCGGCGAACCTGCCCTTTGGCCTGGCCACCACCGGCATCGGCTCCATCGGCATGGCGATCAACTTCATCGTCACCATCGTCGTCACCCTGTGCACGCCACCGCCTCCGGAAGCGGTCCAAGCCCAAGTGCTCGCCATCCGTTATCCGCGCGCGGAAGCTGGGTTCCATGCCGATCAGGAATCGTCGCCGTCAGTCGACATCGATCGGGAAGAGTTGGGCTCGCGCTGAGCGCAGATCCCAACCCCGAGTTACAGCGGCCTATCGGGCGACAGCGAGCGCATCTCTGAGCCGATTCTGCTCACAGGCTGGCGATTCGTCAGGTCTTGTTCCTGGGATTCCTCGTGCTCCCCGGCGGCAGAGCCACCGTCGGGTACTAAAAAAGCTTGG
>CAYQAQ010000086.1:0-9267 GCA_964415495.1 uncultured candidatus Brocadiaceae bacterium
GGGTCGCTGTCATGAGCATTCGGGCTATAATTAAGGCCGTGTTGATGGCTTGGCGTCGTCAACGCCATGGTTTGCGGGCAGTTCATCGTACATTCTATATGCGTCCCGATTGTTCGGTGTCACCGGATTTAGTCGCGGGACCGTATAGTTTTATGAATACGGGCTGTTTAATTGGTCCAAAGGTCACGCTTGGTGCCTATGCTATGCTGGGTCCCCGCGTGATTATTGCAGGCGATGACCATGTCTTCGATCACCCCGAGATGCCCATTATTTTTTCTGGTCGACCGGCGGTAGTTCGGCAGACCATTATCGGTGACGATGCCTGGATCGGTGCTCAGGTCATTATTCTCGCTGGCGTCACTATCGGTGCAGGAGCCATTGTGGGCTCGGGAGCCGTGGTGACCAAAGATGTTGAGCCATGCACTATTGTCGGTGGGATTCCTGCCAAATTCATTCGTCGTCGTTTTGCCGATCTGCACGATGAACAGCGTCATCTTGCAACAATTGCCCTTCGTTCTATCACGGCTGGCGGCCATTATATTCCACCCACATGAACGACTCCTCCATCAAAATAGGTGTCGATCCGGCACGGGAACCCTCATTTTCCCTGAAAAACCGCTTAGCCCGAGCCTTGTGGGGAGTCGTGTGGCTGTTCTTAGTGCGCCCATCGCCGCGGCCTTTCCATCGTTGGCGGGCCTGTATTTTACGGCTGTTTGGCGCCAAGCTTGGTCGCAACGTACATGTTTATCCAGCGGTACGCATTTGGGCACCGTGGAATCTCACCATCGGTGATGACGTCGGCATCGGCAACGACGCCACATTATATTCGATGGCAGAGATCACGATTGGCGCGCGTGCAGTCGTTTCCCAAGGTGCTCATCTATGTACGGGAACGCATAATTTTGAAGATCCGAACTTTCAATTATATACTCGCCCCATCGTGATCGGCGCGCATGCGTGGATCTGTGCCGAGGCATTTATTGGCCCTGGCGTCGCCGTTGGCGAGGGTGCCGTGGTTGGAGCTCGAGCCGTCGCGACGCGGCCAGTTCCCGCCTGGACGGTAGTCGCTGGCAACCCAGCAGTTTATATTAAAGAGCGCCATTTTCGGCCCATAGAAAGCACGGCATGACAGATTCTACACCTTCTGCATCTTCAACCGCCTCGCAATCAAATGTGCCAGGTGCTATTCCCGCAGCCCCAACGATTCCTCCTGTTACATCTGCTCGGGATACGGGGGTTAGTGTTATTATCATTACCAAGAATGAAGAAGGTAATCTGCCTGGCTGTTTGGCGTCGGTAGCGTGGTGTGATGATATTCATGTGCTGGATAGCGGTTCCACGGATCGGACTCGCGAAATTGCGGAGGCAGCTGGTGCCCACTTTTCGATTCGTCCCTTCGATGACTTTTCTTCTCAGCAAAATTTTGCGATGGAAACACTACCATTTAAGCATAAATGGGTATTCAACCTGGACGCTGATGAACGCGCGACTCCGGAATTATCTGCCGCAATACAGCGAGTTCCAGAAACTGCTGGGGACGTGGTGTGTTTTCGGGTAACCCGCCGGGACTTTTTCCAGGGTACCTGGCTCAAACATGTACAGGCGACCAGTACCTATCAGCGCGTTTTTATTCAAGGTAAAATGCGTTACGAACGATTGGTCCACCCCATTCAAATTGCGGATGGACCAGTTGGTGAATTGACTGGCTATTTAGATCACGAACCATTTTCTAAAGGTATTTCACAATGGGTCGATCGGCATAACCAGTATAGCAGCTATGAAGCCCGGATGCGTCACGACGACAAGGGGAAGCCTAAACAGGTAAGTTTAATAAAGGCTTTATTTGATCGCGATCGGGGTACTCGGCGCATTCAACAAAAAGAAATATATTATAAGTTGCCTTTAAGGCCAATTGTGAAATTTCTGTGGATGTATGTGTGGAAACTGGGTTTCCTTGATGGACGTGCAGGTTTGGCCTATTCACTGTTAATCGTCTTCTATGAATATTTAATTATTTTGAAGGAACGTGAATTGGCGCGTGGTGGTCGCTCGTGAGCAGCATAGGCTCACAATTGTCGTTGCGGCGCGGTGGTTCACCACTGCGTGTGGCCGTTATTAGCCTCTATTACGCTCCGGAACAAACCGGCGTGTCGTATTATAATCCCGGCATGTGTGGGTGGATGGCCGACCGTGGTTGGCAGGTGCAGATGCACACGGGAACGCCCCATTATCCGTGGTGGCGCGTACCAGAACCGTACTCGCAGGATGCCTGGTGGTGTAACGGTGGCGTTGAACACATGGACGGTGTCGTGGTGAACCGTGTTCGTCATGGTGTGCCCGCCCCGCCGCTCAGCGGACTTAAGCGGATGAAACTCGATTTTGCCTATTTATGGGGCACTATGCTCGCGCTGTTCAGCGTGCGTCGCCGACCGGACGTGGTGGTGGCAGTGGCACCGCCATTTTTAACTGGACTGGTCGCTTGGTTTCATGCCTGGCGTTGGCGCGTACCGGTAAATTATCACATTCAAGATCTCCAAGTCGATGCGGCTCGGGAATTAAAAATGTTGCCTAATATCCTGTGTTCCGTGCTGGAATCACTGGAGCGGATTATGCTGCGACGCATGCGTTTGGTTTCGACCATTAGCACCGGTATGCAGCGACGTATTGAGAACAAATCGGTGGTGCGCTATGATGTCGCCATATTTCCAAATTGGGCGGCTACCGGCACCATGCGGCCGCACGTGGGAGAGAATACGTATCGCCGCGAATGGGGACTTGATGAGCATCAAGTGGTCATCGCGTACAGTGGCAACCTTGGCAAAAAACAAGGGTTGGATTTGCTGTTGGCTGCTTTTGCGAAATTAACGACTGAAACCAATTTACATTTCGTCATCGCTGGCGAAGGCGCCGATCGGGGAGGATTGGAAGCCGAAGTGCAACGGTTGGGTGTGCAGCGTCTTAGGCTCTTGCCGTTGGCTCCTGCCGCACGTCTGGCGGAGTTTTTGTCTGCTGCGGATATGCACTGCGTCCCGCAGCGTCGGGACGCTGCCGATACGGTCATGCCGTCGAAGTTATTAAACTTAATGGCAACTGCCCGTCCGGTCGTCACGACTGCGGATGCGGGAACGTCGCTGTACGAAGCCGTGACCCGTTCGGGATGTGGGCTGGTTGTCGAGCCAGATAATGTCGACGCATTAGCAGAGGGTATTCGTCAGCTCGCTGGCGATGCTGCACTGCGTGCACGGTGCGGCGCCTCAGGCCGCGCGTATGTCACCGATCATTTAGATATCGATCGCTTGATGGGCAGACACGCTGCCCATCTGCATTTTTTGGCAAAATGCACAAAACGCCTATCAAGAGAATTTGGCCATGCCCATCGATGAAATTAGATCAATTAATACTGATTCAGATTCGGATGTTTATGAACCTATCCACTTGCCGGGGATTCCGGGACAGAGCGCGCGTACGCAACATGTGCCGACCTCTCCATTTAGTCGGCGTGCCTATCTGACAAAATCCAATCTGAACCCACGTAATTTTTATCACCCTATGGGGGCAGGTGCGGCCATGCTGGTGGCTGAAATGCTGGCCATGGCGGCGGCTTTGGCACTCATATCCGTATTGGGGAAATGGATTACTTCTTCGGGAAGTGCTGCAGAGTGGAACCGACAGATACTGTTTAGTTCGGGGTTCGCACTCTGTTTGCCATTCGTCAATGTGTTGGTTGGTTTGATTCCCGGATATGGGCTCGGTGCTGTTAAGCGGCTACGTATACGTGCTCTGACGGCAATTGTGTATATAGCTTTCTTGACTGCACTGGCGATTGCCCTTCAGCAATCGCTGGCGGTATCGGCAACAGTTGTATGTGGTACACTTGTAGGTGTTATTTTTACGCTGCTCGCTGAAAGTATCTCACGGCGCATGCTCATTAATTTTAATTGGTGGGGTGCACCCGTTCTGGTGATGGGCCATGGCGAAGCTGTGCCGCGTATCGTCCAGACTTTGAAGGATACTCCCGTTTTGGGTTGGCGCCCGGTTGCTATTCTTGACGACCAACGGTCAGGTACTGGGACGGTGTCGATCAGCAATGTGCCGATGATTGGTGGCATTGAAAAGGCGCGAGAATTTACCCATATCGTAAAAACCGTGCTGGTTGCATTCCCGGCCGATCGCACGACTGATCTGGTGGAAATGTCTGAACGTCTGCCATTTCCACGGGTTATTCTGGTACCTGAATTGGCGGGCATGCAAACGTTGTGGGTATCTGGAGTTGATTTGGGTGGCACGCTGGGCCTTCAAGTTCGCAAAGAATTACTTTTGCGCAGTAATCGTTTATTTAAGCTCATGCTCGACTATGCGATTGCGGTGCCGGCGGCACTTGCTGCTTGTGTGATTGTTGGATTGAGCGCGATCTGGATCAAATTAGTTGACCGTGGCCCGGCATTTTATGCTCAAGAGCGCGAGGGCTACCGTGGAAAAAGGATCAAAATCTGGAAGTTGCGGACGATGTACGTCAATAACAAGGACATTTTAGACAAGCATTTAGTAGAAAACCCAGAAGCCAAAGTCGAGTGGGAACGGTTCTTTAAGCTCCGCAACGACCCGCGGGTTTTGCCCGGCGTTGGGAAGTTTTTACGTCGCACGAGTATGGATGAATTGCCCCAGTTGTGGAATGTTCTGGTCGGCGATATCAGCCTGGTCGGTCCACGTCCATTTCCGTATTATCATCTGGATAAATTCGATAAGGGTTTCCGCTCATTGCGACGTAGCGTCAGGCCAGGACTCACCGGACTGTGGCAAGTGTCAAGCCGTAGTGAGGGTGATCTGCGCGTTCAGGAATTGCAGGATACCTATTATATTCGCAACTGGTCGCTGTGGCTCGATCTCCACATCTTGATTCGTACTATTGGCGTTGTCTTGCGCAGTAGCGGAGCTTACTGATATTATGTGCGGAATAACCATAAGGGCACATACGGAAAACCCTGCCGTCGTCGAGCGCGCTCCTCGTCGGCCAGCTCCGCGTTGGCGAAAGCATGAAATGGCTGAACTATTCCATCACATTCACCGCCTTGATCTGACCAGCGATGATTGCACTCGACTCGGTCTGAGATCTCCGGATGCACCCATGACCGAATATGAACCAGATTACACAGCGAGCCTATTTTTCCTGGGTGTGGGCAACGCTGGGCGGCATGTATGAGCGAGCCACGCATGGACCTCATCTTGTGTATGGCCGGAATCTACCGGCGTTTCCGTGAGGCGGGTTATCAGCAGCCGAAATTTCTTTTGCTCTGGGATGGGCGCACAATTCTCGACCATGTGTTGGATGGCCTCTTAGTTGGTGGAGCCTTTGCTCAGGTCGTACTGGTGGCCAATAAGCGGGATGCCGCCTACCGTCTGGAATTGGAACAGGCGTTGACGCGAGTCGGACGAGATCCACGTGGTCTATTGTTTGTTGGCGATACTGGTGGCCAGGCCGAAACGGCTTTAATCGGTTTAGCGCATCGTGAGCTTTGTTTTTCCGGTAATGGTCCGGTTGCGTTTCACAATATCGATACGATTCTGACCGGGCGTGATTGGAACCGAGTGGCCCAACAAATGGTTCACCTGGATGGGTGGATCGATATATTTGATGCAGACAGTCCCGCCTATAGTTATATTGCCTTTAACAAAGCGGGTCTGGTTGGGGATATTGTCGAAAAGCAGGTTATTTCTCGGCATGCAACCAGTGGTTTTTATGCTTTTTCGTCCGCGGCTTGCTATCGCGAAGCCGCTGCCCAAGCAGCGACATCACTTGGCGAATTCTATATAAGTGATGTGTACCGTGCGTTGCTGCGCAGCGGGGGGCGAATTGGTGCCGGCGGTGCCAAAAATAGCAGCGATACGTGTATTCTTGGAACGCCGGCCGAATACGAGGCTGCGTGCCTCGGAAAAGTTACAGGGTTGAAAGATCAGCTATGAGCGGCTTGGACATAGCGGCTACTAGGCTTTTACCACATGTGCCGCGGCGTGCGCGCGTCAGTTGGTTACTCATGATTTTCGTGACCCTGCTCGGAACCGGGCTTGGAGTAGGGTATCTTGGATGGCGGCTAAGCGAATTTCGGCCAGAAATGACGGGAGCGGTGGTTGGTGCTGGATTGGCGTATCTATGTGCACACGGCCTGCGTGCGCTGCGCCTTTTTCTACTCCTTAATGACGGGCAATTGCACCTTGGTCGCGTCGCCGTGGCGCATCTTCATGCAGCCGGGGTGAGCGGCTTGATTCCATATAAATTGGGAGAGGTGTACCGCGTTGCCATCATTGGCAGTGCCTGTGGAGATCCGCTGCGGGCCGTGGTAGCCGTGTGGATTGAACGCGTCTATGATATCGCAGCAGTTATTATTATCTTTTCCCTGATCTCATTTTCGAACGGGGCGATGCTCCCAGGCTTAGGGATATTCCTCTCGTTAGCGATCGCATTTTTACTGTTGTCATTTCTTTTCTTTATCGTTTTGCCTGAAAATCTTGGATTGCTCAAGCGATATTTGGTGCTTCGTCATAATCAACCATGGGTCGTCACGGTTCTAGCATTGATTGACCGTGTCCATCGCGTGCTGCGCACAGGTGCTGCGGTGTGGCATCATCGAATCGCTACGATTATTTGGTTGAGTATGGCGATTTGGATTCTGGATGTCACCGCCATACTGATTGTGGTTGGCAGCCTTGATCCGGGTGCCATTGGGGTACAGCTGCATGATGCTTTGGTTGCCCCTTCTATCTGGACGGTACCGACAGAAGCCGCCGCATCTTTGCGGGTGGCTACGGTAGATGGGCTTGTCATTCTAGCCTGCCTGAACGCGCCGACTTTACTCCTTACCTTTTGGCGACGATTTCGTCAGCCCGAGCGCCGCACATGAAAACTATTGCATTCTACGACGATCGTCTGCGCCCTGATGAAGATACCCGCTCTTTCTTGGGTGTTGATCGCTTTAGTGCGATCCGCTTTCGTAAGCAGACGCTCCTGGAGCACGCGCGCGAACTCTTGGCGGCCGCAGGGGTTGACAGTTTTGTCATCGTGTCTGATGCCGATGATGTGGTCACGGCAATTCGTGATCATTTGGCCGAGTCAGTCCTGCCGGTGCGGGTGGTGATTTTGCCGTCGGCAATCGTGTTTGCAGACGACGCCAAGGCTCGCACGGTGGTTGCAAAAATGCTGTTTGTAGATGAGCCGTTTCAGGTGCGGCCGCCGCGTTCGGACGGACCGACTTTGCAATTTCTGGATGTAGCGCAGGCGCGTTCGGCGTTACGGCATCCGGTGTGGTTGCGTAGTGATCAAGCACCGGTGGCCAGCATCCACACCTTGCCCGATCAAGCGGGTCTGATCGATCTGACTGATCGCGATCGGCTGATCGATTTGCTGAATGGCACGTTTGACGCCCGCCACTTTAATCACATTCGCCAGGATGGTCTGTTGGTCACCAAACGTTCGGTGGACGTCATTAAAATGAGGCGTGAACACAGCTTTCACCAGTATTTATCTGCTGTCGCTGGGCCCTTGCGGATGTATTTCCTGGAATCGTTAGCTTTTCGCAGTGGGCCTAATTGGGCTGAATACGATACCGAACGCATTGGTGCTCCTGACGCCGCGATTCAATGGATTCACGGTTCACTGGATGGTCCGCGATTTTCGCGTTTCCTTGGCAAGATGGGGGAATTTTTCCGGCGCCGGCCGACTCGTCCTTCTGGGGCAGGTTGGACTGGGGCAGAGGCGTTGTACCTGGGAAAAGTCGCTGATCGTCAGCGACAATTACGCAGTCTACCCAGTTGGCCGGCCATCGAATCAATCCTAGAGCGCGCTTTGCCGGCAGGGGGACTCACTGCTTTGACTGCTCGTTTTGAACGGCAGTGGCGGCGATTGGCCGCACGTCAGGGGGATTGTCTAGAGGCGGTCACCCATGGTGATCTGTGCTTGTCGAATATTTTATATTGTCGTCAGAGCCGGTTAATGAAATTCATTGATCCGCGTGGGGCAGAGCAGGATCAGGATATCTGGATGGAGCGTCACTACGACCTCGCCAAGTTATCGCATTCGATTCTGGGTGGCTATGATTTTATTAATCATGATCTGTGTGATTTGGAAATGAGTAGCAACCTATCGGTCACGTTGGTCGTGCATGCACATGCCTATCCGACAGAACAGGCGGAGTTTCGAGCTTTATTAGAGAGCACTGGCCATGACCAACGTTTTGTGCGGGCCTGTGAGGCCAGTCTTTTCTTGAGTATGTTGCCGCTGCATGCTGATGTGCCTAAAAAGGTGGTCGCGTTTGTTCTGGTCGCTGCTGCTATTGTCACTGAGCTCGAAGATTTATGACTGCCCCAGTTTCTGTCTTAGCTAAGGTGCCCCGGATCCCAGCGCTTGATGTAGCTCGTGGGCTAGCTGTCATTGGCGCTATGCTGATTCATGCGCTGATTGCGTGTGATGTGTGGGCTATGGTTCCACAGACAGCCGGCAAAGCTTTGGCGAATATGGTTTTTCGGAGTTTCACTCCAACATTCTTTATTTTATTTGGAGTGATGTTGGAATTGGTGTATGTTCAACGTTTGGAAGCTAGTCGCCTACGCGCGGCTGGCTCAGATGCTGACTTGTCTGCTGATTCTGCTGCTGGCCTTGCATCCCCAGGACTCCCTGCAACGGGTGATCGTGCACACCGCGGCATGGTTGTGCGGCTGGTCTCTCGAACTGGGTGGTGCTGGATTGGCTTTACTGCCGGCGCGGCAGCGGCTGCCTGTATAGGGAATATTCCTCTCGCAAGTTTTTTTTCCGCCGCAGTATTGCTTGGTGATGCGCCATGGTCGTCGGTCTTACGTTTTTATATATTTGCACTGTTGCTCGCGATTCCGCTGGTGCACGCTCGCTGTCGTTTCGGCAAGTATTTTCCGTGGTTGTTGATTGTGGCTATGTGGGCAATGGATCCGCTACTTGGTCTCATTTCTTGGCCTCTGGCTGGTGAGGGACAGCTATTACGTTTCTTTTGGGGCAGTCTGACCGGATATCCACCAGTGTGGGTTGGTGGCTCGATCTGGCATAATCTGACGCTGGTTGCTCTCGGCATGGGCTTTGGTTTTCAGTTGCGTAAGCGCGTTCAACGCGGCTTAAATCCATATCCTTGGCGCTGTGCGGCAGGTGTCGCAGCTTTCTGCTTGGTAATTCTTGCATGCAGTGCCGTCCAGCTTGGGGGGCGTGAGCTACTTATCGGGTATGCTGGCGACAGCATGTCGTTGCGGGCG
>CAYQAQ010000087.1:0-9121 GCA_964415495.1 uncultured candidatus Brocadiaceae bacterium
CGTCAGCGCCATCAGCGCCGCCCAGGGCGCACGCCGTGGCGACCAAGTCGATGATGTGCTGGGCGTCATGGGAAATGGCCCCAGCGGGTAGACCGGCGGGCCAGCACGCGATCAGCGGGCTGCTGATACCGCCTTCGTGGGTCCAGGATTTGAATTTACGGAACGGCGTGTTCGAGGCGTTGGCCCACGGCAGTTCGTAGCTCATGAAGGTTTCCGCCGGACCGGGAGCAACCGTGCGGCGATTGCCGACTTTGCACATCGTCCCGTGCTTGGTCGGCAAGCTGTAGTGTTCGGGCCATTTCCCCGGTTCGCCGTCTTCGCGCAAAAATTCGGCGCAGCCACCGTTGTCGGAGCAAAACACGATCAGCGTGTTATCGAACATCCCATGGTGGTGCAGCGCGTCGACCACCACGCCGACGGCGCGATCCATCGCGGTGACCATCGCCGCATACACTGCCATGAGTTCGGCCTGCCAGGCTTGATCGGGCGCATCATCCCACGCCGGCGCACTGGCATCACGCTCCGAGAGCGCTTGGTCAGCCGGCAGCAGACCCTGCGCCACCAAGTACTGCAAACGCTCACGGCGCAGGACATCCCAGCCGGCGGTATAGCGACCGCGATAGGGCGCGATGTCAGCCTCGGGCGCATGCAGCGGCCAATGCGGTGCGGTGAAAGCGAGATAGCCAAAGAACGGCTGGCCGCTGGCGGCTACGTCGTCAATGAAGCCAGCGGCGCGCCGACCGAGTTCATCCGTGAAATAATAATCTTTGGGCAAGGTCTCGGGCAGGACGAAGCGATCCTGATCCATCACGGTGCGCGGATCGAAGAAGCTGGTGGCCCCGGTGAGGATGCCGTAATAGCGCTCAAAACCGCGTTGTGTCGGCAGCGGATGGCTCGCGTCGCCGGCAGCAGCGCGCCACTGCGCGGCATCGCTGGCGCTGTATTCACCACCGACGTGCCACTTGCCGCTCATCCAGGTGGTATATCCCGCGGCGCGCAGCCGCTCCGCCAGCGTCGGCAGCTCGGGCTGGATAAAGCCCCGGTAGGCGGGATGCCCGCTGTCACCGACCATATGGCCGACGCCGGCGCGATGGGGATAAGCCCCGGTGATCAGCGAGGCCCGGGTCGGACAGCAGCGCGCGCAGTAGTAGAACTAGGTCGCTCGCACGCCGCGCGCAGCCAATGCGTCCAGAACGGGTGTCGCGATTTCGGCCCCAAAGCAGCCGATGTCGCTGTAGCCCAGGTCGTTGACCAGGATGTGGATGATGTTGGGACGGGAATCGCTCATGGGTGCCATCATGGCGATGGCGGGTCGAGGAGCCAACCACTCGCTCGTTACGAGTGTGCTACCGGGCGCTGGCTGGCGCTGGCCTTTGCGGGCTGACCGCCAAGGCTGGCCGCATGGTTGACATGCCGGTATGGTGGACGCCGCAGCTGCGCACGCGCGTGATTGCCCTGCTTGAGGCCGATGGTGATCCGCATCTCCAGCGACTTGACGATCATTCGTTGACGTTGCGCGATTGGGAGCTGGCCCCCGATACCAGCGTGGTGCTCACCATCGCCTTCGTCCGCCTGACCTATGGCGGCTGTGGCGCTCCCGCAGGATGCCAACCGGAAACGACGCGGTTGCGCGGACGCTTGGTCAGTGGTACCGTGGACGATCTGATCTAACCGATACCGCAGCGGGCGGTGTGGGTTTTTCCACCCGTCACGTGGCGCGATAACCACGTTGTCTCACATGAGGGACACTGCGTGAGCGACGAAGCGGCATCACCTGATCAGGATTCCGGCACCCGCGCCAATGTCGCGGTCGAGACTCCGTCTCGCATGGGGTCGGGGACGATGGCGTCCGCGCCCCCGGAGTCCGAGGCCACCATCGAGGGTGAACTCGCCGACGGCGGTGTCGTCCTACGCACGGTCGAATCCGGCTACGAGCTTGGCCTCGTTCTGGGTCGCGGTGGCGAGGGCGAAGTGCGCGCGGCAGTGCAGCGGGCCTTCGGTCGCACGGTCGCGGTCAAGCGCGTACGCGGCGATGCCCTGGACCCCAAGCGTCTGCGTCGCTTCCGCGCCGAAGCCCTGGTCACCGGTCTGCTCGAACATCCGCATATCGTACCGATCTACGATTTCCGCACCGGCGATGATGGCGAATTGCAATTGGTGATGAAGCAGGTGGTGGGCACGACCTGGCGCGATCTCATCCGCCCGCGCACGTCGGAGCACGTGCAGCGTGCGCAGACGCTGTCGCGCGATGATCATCTCGACATTTTACTCAAAGTCACCGATGCCATCGCGTTTGCGCATGCACGCGGCTTCCTGCATCGCGATCTCAAACCCGAAAACGTCATGGTCGGCAGCCATGGTGAAGTGCTGGTACTCGATTGGGGCTGTGCCGTCAGTCTGACGACGCCTGCGCCGCATCCAGCCATCCCGACCTTGGCGGATCTGGATGCCGTCAGCGGCACGCCTGCCTACATGGCGCCTGAACAGGCGCGCAATGAGTGTGCGCGCATGGGGCCGGCGAGTGATGTGTATTTGCTCGGCGGCATGCTCTATCTTTTGTTGACTGGTCGCGCGCCGCATCGCGGCACGACCGTGCGCGATGCGATGCTCGCGGCAGGTCGTGGGCAGATCATTCCCCCCGCTGAACGGACCAGCAAGTCGGTGGACGAAGAGCTCGCCACCATCGCGATGGCCGCCCTGCATCCGGATCCGGAGCACCGGACGGCGAGTGCAGCGGCATTTGCCGCTGCGCTGCGCGGTTACCGTCGCCATGCCGAGGCTTTGCAACTGTTGCGCGAAGCCAAGAAGCGCCTGAAAGCTGGGCGTGCAGACACCGTTGACGCTGAAGACGCCTACCGTCGCGCCCTGTCCGCATGCGAACAAGCCATTGAATTGTGGCCCGAACATCAGCCGTCACAGGCGTTATTGCTCAAGGCGAGTATGATCTACGCCGAGCACGCGCAGCGTCATGGTGCCCATCGCGTCGCGCGCACGCTGGCGCACACGGCCGCGCACGCCGCCACCGAACTCGGTGATCGCGAGGCACTCAAAGCTGCGCAGGATCTCGGCAAGCGGGCCGTGCGTGCGGATGCCGAAAGCCGTCATCGCGAACGCACCATGCGTCGTCTGCGCACGGTGCTCAATGTCGGTGGACCGATTCTCATCGCATTGCTCGCCATCGGATTTTTCGTGGCGTGGCGCGAATCCGTGGCGGCACGTCAACATCTCGAAGCCGCCGAACGCAACTTGGCCAATTTCGAAGCCGAACGTGCGCAGCGCATCGAGCGCGAACGGTTGGCCGTGCCCGCTTTGCTGGCGCAAGCGCGTGAAGCCGTGTCGGCGCGCGCTTTTCCGCAAGCCTTGGAAAGCATCGACGCGGCCCTCGCATTCGATCCTACCTTGAGCGAGGCACAGGTCCTGCGGGCGCGGGTCCTGGTGGTGTTGGGTCGCCGCGACGACGCGGTCAGCACGCTCAATGCGTATTTAGTGGGCAACGCCGATGATGCCGACGCCAGTCGCTTGCGCGATCTCTGTCGTCATGGTGGCGACGATCCCAAGACCACGCAGGCGATCGCGGATCTCTTCCTCAAGCAGGGGGCCTCGGCCGAGGCCGAAGCCTTGTTCACCGGCGTCGACCAGCGCGAAGCCGTGTGGCGCGAACGTTTGGCCAAGGCCATCGCTCGTTTCGATCAACGTTGGTTCCGTCGCCAAGAAGATGGCACGTACGCCCTCCGCATCCCGAGTGGTGCGGGCGACGCCATCGTCAGCTTGGAAGCCGTGCAGGGCATCCCGCTGTCCCGTCTCGAGATTTCCAATGCCGGACGTTTGCGGGATTTGGCCCCCTTGGCCGGTGCCCCGCTGACGGTGCTGCGCCTCGACGGCTGCGGGGTGCGCGATCTCACCCCATTACGCGGCATGGCCTTGCGCGAACTCCATCTGGGACGCAATGAGATCAGCGATCTCGCGCCGCTGGCGGGCCAGCCGCTCGAACATCTTATCCTCTCGCATACCTCGGTGAGCGATCTCACGCCGCTGCAGGGTGCGCCGCTGCGGCATCTGGTGCTCTATGCCTGCGCCGGCGTCAGCGACCTGGCTCCGCTGCGCCAGGCGCGCTTGGAACATCTATCGATTGGTGCCAACAATGCCGCGGGCGCGCCCAAAGTGGTGTCGCTGCGACCGCTGGTAGGACAAACCATCCGCCATCTGGATCTGCGCTACGTGCGCACGATCAGTGACTTCACCGTCCTTGCTCAACTGCGGCCCGAACAACTGTTGCTCGATGGCACGCGTATCGATGACCTGTCGCCCTTGTGGTCGCTGCGCCTGACCCAGCTGGGCCTGGGCGATACGTTGGTCGCCGATGTGAGTCCGGTGGCAGTCCATCCGCTGGTGCGCCTTGATATCCCCATGGCGGCTGTTCGCGGTTGGTCGGAATTGCGGGCCAATACCACGCTCAAACACATCAACGGTTTGCCGGTTGCCGACTTCTGGATCCTGCGCGGCGTGGGTGAACGTTTGGCGCAGAGCAACGCCTCCTTCACGTGGAACCTGCGTGGGGTGGTGGAAAACGGCGAAGTGGTCGAGCTCGACTGCCGTGATGCGCAGATCAATGACCTCAGTCCTCTGCGTGGACTCAAGCTGCGCAAATTGGTTGCCTGGAGCAACCGTATCGGCGACGGCCGCCCGTTGCGCGGCATGCCCCTGCGTGATGTCAACCTCGACGGCAATCCGCTCACCGACATCGCCTGGCTCGATCAGTCCCCGATCGAAGAGTTGCGCATCAGCCATACCCGCGTCAGCGACCTCAGCCCACTGCGGCAAAAAAACCTACGTCTGCTGCATACGGTCGGAAGCGCTGTGCGCGATGTGCGCCACGCCTTGAAGCCCGGCTTAGCCGAAATGACGGTGAGTCCCCACAACCTCACCGCCGATGCCCTCAAGGCTCTGCGCGCATCCAAAGACGTGCAGCGCCTCGGCGTGGCCTGGAATCAGGTCTGGCCAGCGGCCCAGTTCTGGAAGCGGTTCGATGATGGTCACTTTAAGTAGCGTCATCGGATCATGCCCGCTTGGTCGCGAGCGTCACCACCCAGGCGTATACCGTTTGACGAAAAGTTTCCCCTTATCGACGACCATGACGGCACGCAGGAGGCGTGCCTGGGCCGGAGTGGCTGGCCGGTAGATTTCAAACGTGCCTTCCGCAGCGGCGACCACTTCCCAGCCATTGTTGGGATCACGCAGAAACTTGTGGTGGTCCGCTGCGCGCTGTTTGGGGTCGATCGGTTTGTCGGCCTCCGGTGGCAACAGCTCAAACCCGCCGCCTCCTGCTTTCGTTAGTCCGCCTTTATCGCCCTCGAATTGTCGATGCAAAAACGTCCGGTGCCGGTGTGAGCCCTTCTGTCGATCCTCACTGAGAATGGTTTCGAAGTGGAGAAAGGCTTCCAGCACTTTGGCCTCTCGTTCCGGGCGCGGCGTCATGGGCACGTCCGCACCTTTGTCGGCAGCGAAAGCGAGGGGAAAGAGAATGACCAGCGCGGCGAAAATCCGGAACAGAGACATCATGATCGAACTATATGACTCGAAAAACAAAGACAAGCCTCAGTCGTTACGCCTGAGTTGGCGTTGGTGACTCGCCACCCGTTCCGCATACGCGCGATGGACATCCGGATCGCGGGTTTCCAGCTGTGCTTGGCGGCACCGTCGGATGCGGATGCGCAGGGAGGAACGTTGGATCTGGTCAAAAAATCCGGCAGAGGCGGACGACGATGGCGGCATGACAAAGGCCCTCACCTCCAGTGCCCGATCCGGCTCGTTTCGTACAGTGCGTGCAGGCCCGCCTGAGTTAGTGTGTCAAACAAGTAGGGGCGCGCAGCGCTCGCTTAACGCTCCGACCGACCTTTGCGCACCGCCGGCGCCGTGAGCGGATCGTCGGGCCAGCTGTGCTTGGGATAGCGCGAACGCAGATCTTTGCGCACCTGCGGGTAGGTATTGGCCCAGAAACTGCCCAAGTCCTGGGTGACCTGTTCCGGTCGATAATTCGGGCCGAGGAGATGCAGCAAAACCCGTTCGCGGCCGTCGAGCACCGTTGGCGTGTGCGCGCAGCCAAACAACTCCTGCACGCGCACCGCGAGCACCGGTGGGCGTGCGGGATCGTCGTAGGTCAGGCGGATGCGGCTGCCGGTCGGCACTTCCAGGTGCGTCGGTGCGAGGCGATCGATGTGGCGCACCGCGTCGTGACCGATGGCCGCCTGCAGCCAGGCGAGGCGCCCTTTGCCGGCAGCTTCGGTCTTGCTGCGGCAACCGTGGCACAGGTCGCGCACCACGTTGGCGCAGAAGGCGTCGTCGATCAGCGGCAGGTTGAGCTCAGGAGCATGCGTGCGCAGCCACGCCGTGCGCGCGAGCACGCTCGCGCAGGCTTCGTCCTCGGTGAGAAAGGCACGGGCTTCGCCAGCCAGAGCATCCGCTAGGCACGCGGCCACGCGCTCCGGATCGAGTTGCGCGCCACTGCTGGCGCGCAGGCAGAGATCATCCCAGTACCAGCCAATGATGCCGGTGACGGTACCGCGCGCGGCGTCGTACTGCATCAGCTCGCGCCGTTCCAGGCCACCAGCGCGCACGGCGGCGAGATCGTCTTCGCTCAGTTCAGCAGCTTGCCGCACGATGGTGCGGGTGCGGCCGCCGGCATGCAGGATCTGGATGGCGTAGCACAACACCAATTCCCCGCGCTTCTGACCGGGTAGGCAGGCGAGGCTCGACGCGCGATCGATCTCGACACTCACTTTGCCGACCAACGCGCAATTGTCGCTGCTGACGGACGTGCGCTTAGCGACGCGGTCCGGGTAGGCGGCGAGGAGCAGCCGCGCAATGACCTCGGGCGGCGCGGTGCTCGGATCGTCCTCGGCACGCGCGGCGCGCACGATGCGCAGTAGATCGTCGCGCACGCGCGCAATTTCCCGCGCGGCAATCGGGTCGGTGCCTTCGTCGCGCAGGCTGTTGCTGAATCGCCGGCTTTCCGCACGCGCCAGCCGATCGATGCGGTCGAGCGCATCTGACGGCGAGGGATCCGGCGGCGGATCACCGCGCCGGGGCGGCATGCGCACGTCGCGCTCGCCCACCAATGCCGCGAGCGTTGCCCCCAGGCGTGGCGCACCAGCTTCCTGTGCTGCCAGCAACAAGCGGCCGAGACGCGGATGCACCGGCAGGCCGGCGATGCGATCACCCAAAGCAGTCCGTGCGGCGAATGGCGCGCTCAGCGCGCCTAAACGTGCAAGCAAGGTCTCGCCCGCCGCGAGGCGCTCGGCGTCCGGTGCCGTAAACCACGGGAAGGTGCGCGGATCTTCCCCATGCCAGGCTTTCAGGGCGAGCAGAGTTGGTGCAAGGTCGACGCGATCCATTTCCGCGTCGGCATGCGCCGCAAGGCGCGCGTCCTCTAATGGCGACCACAGCCGCCAGCAGCGCCCCGGCGCGGTCCGACCCGCGCGGCCCGCACGCTGGTCGGCACTACTGCGCGCGATGCGCTCCAACGCCAATTGATCCAAGCCGGGTCCGGCGTCAAAGCGCGCGACGCGCGCCAAGCCACTGTCGATCACCGTGCGCACACCGGGAATAGTCACCGAGGTCTCCGCGACATTGGTCGCCAAGACGACTTTGCGGCGGCCCGCAGGATCAGGTGCCAGCGCGCGATCTTGCTCTTCCGGCGGCAAGCTGCCGTGCAAAGGCAGGACGCAGAGATGCTCCGCCGCCGCCAAGCCATCGAGGTCATACGCGGCGGCGCGGATTTCGCCGACTCCAGGCAGAAAGACCAAGATATCACCGCAGTCATCGTCGCGCACCGCCTCGCGCACCGCGTCTTGCACGGCAGCGCCGAGTTGACGGCTATCGACCGCACCACGCAAACGCACCTGCACCGGAAAGGCCGGCGTCGCCACGCGCACGATCGGTGCATTGCCGAGAAACGCCGCGATCGGTTCGGCGTCGAGCGTCGCCGACATCACCAACAAGCGCAGATCCTCGCGCACGGTGCGGCGCAATTCGGCGCACCATGCCAGACACAGATCGCTGTGCAGGCTGCGTTCGTGGAACTCGTCGAGAATGACGGCGCTGACGCCCTCCAGGTAAGGGTCCTCTTGCAAGCGTCGGGTCAGCGTGCCTTCGGTCATCACCCACAGCCGCGTATCCCGCCCGCCGACGCGTTCGAAACGCACTTGATAACCGACCTCGCGCCCGAGTTCCCACCCACGTTCCTGCGCAATGCGCCGCGCCAAACTCCGCGCCGCGACGCGGCGTGGCTGCAACAGCAGCACCTGACCGGGCAGATCAATCAGCGCCGGCGGAATGCGCGTACTTTTCCCGGACCCCGGCGGGGCCACCACGACGGCAGCGCCACGCGCGGCTAGCGCAGCGCGGACCTCTTCGAGATGGGCATCGACAGGTAAACTCTGCACGCCGGTGCATGGTGGGCGGATGGCGGCTTTGCCAACGGTCAAAGCGCCGCCGGAGCGGCACCATTCCGGCCTCCTGCTGGTATGGATTGCGTTGCCCGCGCT
Organism: uncultured candidatus Brocadiaceae bacterium; assembly: GCA_964415495.1. Taxonomy (GTDB): domain Bacteria; phylum Planctomycetota; class UBA11346; order UBA11346; family UBA11346; genus CAYQAQ01. The sequence goes on from CAYQAQ010000087.1 coordinate 8,544, forward strand.
ATCCGGTCAGCGCACGCAGCAACTTGGTCAGCGAGCGCCCGACGTGATCACAGCGGTCGTGGATGGGATGAGCGGAATCAAGCAGGCCGAGATCGGCCACGATCGCCAGTTGGCCTTGCAGTTCGTTGGCCGACGCACGCGCAATGGTGACATATCTCGCGAACTGGCGGTCATTGCCGGTTGCCGCACCTTCGCAGATGTTGCTGACGACCGAGATCGCCGCCCGTCGCAGTTGATTGACGAGATCACCGAAACCGTGCCTGCGTTCGGTAATGCGCGCCACGTCGCGCAGATTCTCGCGCGCCAGCGCATAGACGTGAAGGGAATGGAAACGTGCCATGGTGAGGCTCCTTGTGGAGCCTGCCGCACCCCTCGCGCGCAGCTGTCAGGGCCGCCGCAGGCGCCGAGCGCAGCGAGGGGAGCCTTGACAGCGAGCACGAGGGGTACGGTGGGCAGAACAAGGAGCCGCCCCAAGGGTCCTTCAACGGAGGAGCCAAATCACCCATGACGTTCGCACAGTGATGCGGAGCGATTCGTCGAGGGTCGAGGGACGAGGGACGAGGGACGAGGGACGCAGG
>CAYQAQ010000088.1:0-9117 GCA_964415495.1 uncultured candidatus Brocadiaceae bacterium
CTGGTGTTGGCGCTGCCGTTGATCGGCACCTTGGCTCCCGAAGCCGCCATGCCGTGGACCTTCGTGCTGACGGCGACGCTGACGCTCGCCGCTTTTGTTGCCTGCACGGTGGCGGCGGGCTCGCTCGGAGCACTGCTGCTGGCGCGCTTGATTCCACTGCTCCGCCGCGGTTTACCGGGCTTGATCGCGTTGGCCGTGATCGCCTTGGTCGTGGCCGCGATCTTTGTGCTGGGGGATCTCGATGCCGGTGGCGGCGCACCAAGCACCATCGCCCAGGAAGTGGTCGGACGCTTGGCCTTTACCGGCAATCCGTTCTTGCCGTCAGGCTGGGCGCGTGAAGCGCTGATGGCGGCGCGGCATGCACGTTGGGACGTGTGGCTGCATCATATCGGTCTGTTATTCACCACCGCCGCGACGATTTTTATTGTCGCCGAATGGGTGGCGTACCGACGGCTGCGCATCGAGCTGGACGCGGTGTGCGGTCGCGGTGATGGCGCGCGCCGCACGCGCAGTCGCGCGTGGCGGCCGATCCCCGGTTTGCCGGCGGATCTCGGTTTGCTCGCCGCCAAAGATCTGCGCCTGTTCATTCGTGATCCAGCCCAGGTGCTGCAGTTCACGATGTTCTTCGGCTTACTTGGCTTCTACCTGCTGATGTTGCCGCGCTTGGGCAAGGCCTTCCTGCTCGACGAAGCGTGGCGACCGGTGGTGTCGCTGCTGAATCTGACCGCCATCGCCATGGCCCTCGCGACGTTCACCGGTCGCTTCGTCTATCCGCTGCTGAGTTTGGAGGGTCGGCGTTTGTGGGTGCTGGCGCTGGCACCCATCGCCCGCACGCGCTTGGTCACCGCCAAGTATGCCTTCGCCCTGGTGGTCGGCCTGCCGGTATCCGTGACCCTGGTCTGTCTGTCGGGTGTGATGTTGGCGCTACCGCCGGCACTCATCGCCTTTCAGGCCTTGGCCATGGCGGCCCTGGCGAGCGGTTTGTCCGCCGGCGCCCTCGGCCTGGGGGCGCGTTTCGCCGATTTCGACGAGGACAATCCGGGCAAGCTGGTCGCCGGCTACGGCGGCAACCTCAACCTGCTCGCCAGCCTGATTTTTGCCGCTCTGATCATCGCCGGCGCGGCTCTGCCGGTATTCCTCGGCAGCCAATGGTGGTCGTGGCCCATCGCCCTGCTGTGGATCGCGGGGATCACCTTGCTGTGGAGCACCGTTTTCTTGCGGGTGGCCAAGCGACTGTTTTAATCGCTCGGCAGGGCCTGTGCAGATGCGCCTTCCGTGATCGGGGCCGGGGTCCACACTTTCCGTCCCATGCATTGCTCCGTCCGCATCCTGTTCGTCACCGCGGTGACCCTCTGCGCTGTGGTCAACACCGCCGAGATCACCATCGAAACCGGCTCCGCCCTGGCACGCATGAGCGGTGCCGAGCGCCAAGAAGCGCTGACGCAAGCGTGGCAGGCGACACCCGTGGTGCTGCCGGATGGCAAGCAGACCCTCGGTGATTTGGTCGCCGCCTGCACCGATGCCGGTTTTGCCCTGCGCCTGGACGACAGCGTCGATGCGACGCAGAGCCTGGAATTCCCCGGCTTTCGCGGCAGTGCCTGGGACGCCGTGCTACACCTGGCAGCGTGGTTTGACCTGGATGTGCGTCCCGGTGCTGAGCAAACCGGCGAACAATGGTGGTCCGGCGGCCCGGAGGGCCACAGCGTGCCCTGGCAAAGCGGTGCGGTTGTGCTCGGCACCGCGCAGGGTGCTCCGTTACCCCGGAGCGTCAGTGGCGGCCTGTTCGTCGAAATCGCGGATGCCACGCTGCGCCGCCTGGGGGCGGACGAACGGGGCACGCTCGATCTGGCCGTCCGCCTGCGTCTGGAGCCGCGCAGCGATGCGCTGGCGGTGACCGATGCGCGGGTCGCGTGGACCTCGGTCACCGTCGATGGGCGGGTCGTCGATGCGACGCCAACACCCAATGAAGCCGATCAGGTCGGCCGATTGCGCCTGACCGACATTCCCGGCGCGTCGCCCTTTGTCATTCTGCGCGGCGTGGCACGCATCGCGGTGCATGAACCGTTTGTGCTCGACCTCGCATTATCGCCCGGCGACAGCGCTCTCGTTCCGCTCGGCGATCAGCAGGCGCGCATCAGTTTGCTCGACCGTGAACAGGCGCAGGCTGCCGGCAAGCGGGCCGCGTGTGTCGTGGTGAGCTATCCCGGCCAGGTGCTGCAAGGACCTTTTGATGTCACGGTGCACGATGGCGATCAACCGATCGCAGCCCAAGGCACCGCCGCGCGGCATGATTTCAACACCGATAGCGAACAAGTGCAGTATCTCGCTGGTTTAGGCGCGACGCAGCATCGCATCACGATACGCGGGCTGCGCCGTCTAGGCATGGTCTCGCAAGAGCTCGAATGTCAGCTCGATCTCGGGGCCTTCGCCGGTCACTCACCCGTGGTCACCGTCCCTGGTGCCGCGAGCACGGTGTCGTGGGCCGGTGGTGACACCAGCTTGGCCGATGCCGTCGCCGCATTGCGCCGCAGCGGCAATGAAGTGTTGCTCGATCTCGGCGTCGACACCACTGCCACCGCCACCCTCGCCCCGTATAATGGCACGTTCTGGGAGGCCACCGTGCTCATCGTGCAGCGCTTCGGCTTGGATATCCTGCCACCGGCTGTTCAACCGACGGTCAGCGCGCCGAGTCGCCGACGCACCAGCACCACGACGGCCTCGACCCTGAGTGAGGTTTCTTTCGCAGGCGGTCCCGCGCGTCTGGGTCGGCGCGGCGACGGCAGCACCCCGCCGCAGGTACGTCTGACCTCCTGCGGCCCCGTATTGGTCGAAGTGGTGCGCACCCACGCCGTGTCCACCCGCACGTTAACCGGCGCCACCCGTGAACACGTGGTGGAACTGCGCCTGCGCCTGGAACCGCGCTTGGCTCACGAAGAGGTCACCGATGGCACGGTGTGGTGGGCGAGCACCGCCGGCGGCGCCACCGTCCGCCCCGGTATTCCGGCGGGCATGACCGCCTTGGAAGCGCCTCTGGTCGCCGTCACGGTGACCGACCTCGGCACCGCCGCGGGTCCGCTCCAGCTCGCGGGCATGGTCGGCTTCCGCCTCCAAGAACGCTTGCGCACCAGCACCACCCTGCGCGTCGGCGATACCGGCACGGTGCTGCTGGCCGATACCCCGGTCACCGTGGCCCTGGGGCCGGTGCGCGATGGCGACCAACTCGGCTTGAGTCTGCGCTATCAACGCGATCGCTTGGAGCGGCTCGAACCGGTGGTCACCGACAGCGAAGGCCGCACCCAAGAATCGCGCGGGCGCTCCAGCCGCAGCAGCAATCGCATGGTTGACGAGCAATGGACCCTGCCGGGCCTGCGCGCCGAACAGGACTACACCATCGTCATCAGCACCCAGCGCCTGCGCGCCGAACCCAGCCTGCCCATCGTGGTCAACCTCAATGGGCATCCGGACTTGCCAGCGGCGGCGGGTGGCGAGCATCCGCCCTCCCCATGAATCCGATCGTTATCCACAACACCCTCACCCGGCGCAAAGAGCCGCTGTCGCCGATCATTCCCGGCCAGGTCAGCATCTATTTGTGCGGTCCGACGGTGTACGACGACTGCCACATCGGCCACGTCGCCGGCCCGGTGCTGATCGACGCGGTCGCGCGCTGGCTGCGCGCCCGTGGCTTGCAGGTGCGTTTCGTCAACAACATCACCGACATCGACGACAAGATCATCCAGCGCGCGCAAGCCACCGGCGAGGCCTGGGATGCGATTACCGCGCGCTATACCGAGCAATACTTCGGCTATCTGCGGGCGCTCGGCGTCGATACCATTACCGATCATCCGCGCTGCACCGATTATATTCCGCAGATGATCCAGTATGTTGCCGATCTGGTCGGCAAAGACCGCGCCTATCCGGCTGCTGACGGCGTGTACTACGATGTCGCCCAGCAAGAGGGCTATGGCAAGCTGTCTGGGCGCCGCCTGGACGAGATGCTCAGTGGTGTACGCATCGATCGCGACAGCGGTCTGCGCAATCCAGCTGACTTCTGCTTGTGGAAACTGACGAAACCGGGCGAACCGAGCTGGCCGAGCCCGTGGGGCGACGGTCGTCCGGGCTGGCACATCGAATGCAGTGTGATGTCGACCGCGCTGCTCGGTGCCAACTTCGACATCCATGCCGGCGGCGACGATCTCAAGTTTCCCCACCACGAAAACGAAATCGCCCAGGCGGAAGCGCACAGCGGCTGCTACGCCAATTGCTGGATGCACAACGGCCTGCTGCAATATGACGGCGTCAAGATCGGCAAGTCCGATCCGCGCATGAAGAACCCCGAATTCCGCGATCAATTCCGTCTCGCGCGGCTCATCGCGGCGCACGGTGCACCGACCATCCGCTTCTTGTTGCTGCAAGGGCATTACCGCCGGCCGAATGATTTCGCGCCCGCCAATCTCACCGCCCAACGTACCGCGCTGGAGCGCCTGCATCGCCTGCTCGGCCCCAGCCTGGAAGACGCCGGTGACGTCAGTTACGCCGACTGCGTAGCACGTGCAGCGGGCGATGCGGAATTGACCACCTTGATCGAACGTTTTGCCAGCGTGATGGACGACGATTTCCGCACTGGCGACGCCATCGCGGTATTGTTCGCCCTCGCCGACCGCGTGCGCAAACACGATGATGCGGTCGCGCGCAGCCTGCTGCGCGATCTCGGACGCTTGCTCGGGTTGTTTCGTCCCGGTGATGCCGCCGCCATCGCGATCGAAGCCGATACCAGCGCTGATCTGGCACGTGCCATGGCCGCGTTGCTGCTGGTGCGTCAGGATGCGCGCGCACGCAAAGACTTCGCGGTTGCCGATCAATTGCGCACCGCTCTAGGTGCCCTCGGCATTACCATTAAAGACAGCAAAGAAGGCGCCACCTGGACCACCGCCGGTGAGGTGGAACAGGACCGCGCCACGGCGGTGCGGGCGCTGGTCACCCCGCTCGCTGACGCCGCCCAGGCGCGCGGCGATGCCGCATTGGCTACTCAGGTCGCGGCCGTGCTCGCCGACGGCGCTGCGGTCTGAGCATGCACCGCGCGACCCTGCTGGGGCTGGCCATCGGTTGGGCGGGTCTGGTTGCTGCTGATGCGCCAGCTGACTCCGATACGCCGACGGTATCCGGCGTCGCCTTGCATGCGATCGACCTGGATCGCAGCCGCACGCGCTGGGCCATGTCGCCGTATCCCCACCTGCTGCAGACGCCGTGGGGCCAGTGGATGCAGGAACAGATCGCAACGCTGATCGCCGCGGAATGGAGCGTCGACGCCGAGATCGTGGCCGCTGCCGCCAGCAGTCAGCAGCAGATCAGCGCTGGCCTGGTGCGGGATCCGGACGATACGCAAGCCCCGCCCCTCGTCGTGGTCGGTGGCGTCGGCCGTCTCGACGATGTATTGCCGCTGCTCGGAAATAACGCCATCGCGGCTGGCATGGCACCAACCCCGGTCTGGCTGACTCCAGGCGGCGATCTGTTCGCGCGCCCCCAGGGGTGGCTGTGGCGACAGACGCGCCTCGCGCAACCGTTCACCTCCGTGCCCTCCGTGCCCACAGCGCCGATCGCGTCGGAGGATGCGGCCGATCTGGTGTTGGCCATTGAGCCTGGTTTTCTCGATGACTTCAATCGCTTCTTAGACGAAGACGACGGCGGTGGTGCTGAGCCCACGGGCCAGCGCATTACGTTGACCTTGGATGCCATCGGCGTGCATGAACTGCAACTCCAACAGCTCAGCCCGGAACGAGCGCAGCGTCTGCGCGCACAGCCGCCGCCGCCCGCGCCGCGCGCTGCGCTGCTCGCCTTGCCCGACGATACGCTGTGGGCGTTCAGCCTCGGCTGGGATGCGGCGGCGTTGTGGGTGTGGGCCGGTGCCGAAGTTGACGCCGACAAAGTCGCCGTGCTCGAACGCGCGATCGCGCCCCTCGGCATCGGCAGCCTCGCCGACCTCTGCCACGACCTCCGTGACGATGTGCAGCTGTGGTGCCGCGCGGCCGCGCCGTTTCCGACCTTGTGGCTCGATGCGGGCTGTACGCAAGCGCGGGCGCGCTTGGTGCTGGGCGCACTGCGCGATCATGCGGGTTTCACCGTCACCGATGATCTCACTGGCAGCGGTGCCGCCGGGCCGCTCATGGTTCAGGTCGCCTGGCAAGACGGCCGCTTTCGCGCCACCACCGATCCTTTTGGCTTCACCGCTTCCGCACCAACCGCCCGCTTTGGTGATGTGCCCGCCATCCAGACTGCCAGCGCGCATTGGCACCCCGACGCCTTCCTGATCGCCGCCAGTCACTCGGACGCCAGTTGGCGCGCTTTCGGCAGCCTGCTCCAGTTCACGTTGCTCGCGCAAGGCCACCAAGCGTTCGCCACGATCGCGACGGATCTCACCCGCGCCGGTCGCTACGGGTACGCCAGCGCCGACGTCACCGCCGACGGCCACGTCCGCTTTGCCGCCGGCGGCTTACTCGGCGGCCCCATCGGCTGGGTCCTCACCGGCGTGGGCGGTGCGCTGGTGTATTACCAACTGCAGATGGCGGAATTAGCGAAGCCGATCCTGCTGCCAGAGTGACTTCGGTGCCTAGCACCGTAGATCACTCGACGTTGGCCACCTGTTCGCGAAGTTGTTCGAGCACGGCTTTCGCTTCGAGCACGACCGCGGTGAGTTCGCTGTCGTTGCTTTTGGCACCGGTGGTATTGATTTCGCGACCGAGTTCCTGCAGCAGGAAATCGAGCGCACGGCCGACGGGTTCACGACTGACCAACAGGGCGTCGAGCGCATCCAGATGCGCGGCCAGCCGACTGAGCTCTTCGCTGACATCAAGGCGATCGGCGTGCAGCGCCAATTCGCGCGCGAGCACCTCTTCGCTGAGCGGCGGCTGCGTGCCCAGGGCTTCGCGAAGCCGTTCGGCGAGGGCGGCACGCACCCGCGGTAAGCGAGCGGCGGCAGCCGTAGTGAAGCGCGCATACAACGCCCGCAGTGCCGCAGCTTTGCTGGTGAGGTCGGCCTGCACGGTGGCGCCTTCACGCGCACGCGCCGCCGCCAAGGCGGCCAAGGCCTGATCGAGCGCCTGCAGCACTTCGGCGTGATCGATGGTGGCGTCGCGCCGACCCTGGCTGGCCAGAGACAGCGCGCACTCCAGCGTCGGTGGCGGCGCGCCGAGTCGCGTTGCCAAGGCTGCTAATTCTCGCCACACCGTGGCCAGACGTTCGCTGTCGATCCCGGTCTGGTCGTGCTGCTGCCACGAGATACTCACGGTCACGGTACCGCGAACCACCGCGCTGCGCACCCGCGCGCGCACGGCTTCTTCGAGCGCCAGGTCGCGGACCTCGCTGCGCACGTTGATTTGCGCGCCCTTGCCGTTAACCGTCGCCACCTGGATTTCGACCCGTCCGTGGCGCGCTGTTCCGAATCCGGTCATTGATTGCATGGGCGCATCGGATCGGCCTTCGCTGGCCACGGAAGGGCGATCTCATCCTCCCCGCAATCACAGGAGTCGCAGAGACACGGAGGAAGACAGAGCAGCGAAGGGCAGGGCAGGGAGTGTTGGTCTCCTCTGCTGGTTCTCTGCGTCTCTGCGTCTCATGTGACTGCGGATTGAGGATCACTCGTCGGCCGGCGGCGCCGTGGCTGCGAGATCGCGGGCGATGATGTCGGCAATGCGCCGCATCGCGCCGCCGCCACCCAGGCGTTCAGCGGTGGTGGCCAGGGTCGCACGGCAGCGATCCCGTTCCGGGCCATCCCACAAGCGCAGCAGATGCGCCGCCACGCGTTCGGGAGTCAATTCATCTTGCAGCACTTCGGGACACACGCGCTCACCGTGCACCAGATTCGGCAGACCGATGTGGTTGACCAACAGCAGATGCCGCGCCAAGCGCCCGGAAATGGTGTCGGTGCGATAGGCGAGAATGTGCGGCAATCCCAGCAAGGCCGCTTCCAACGTCGCGGTGCCGGAGGCGATCAAGCCCACATGACTGCGTGCGCACAGCTCGCGGTAGCGTCCTTCGACCAAGGGAAGTTCGCTGTGCGCACGATACGCGGTGCGCGGCAGTTCACTGGTCGCCGCGATCGCGATCACGACGCGACCATTGGGTGCCGATAAGCGATGGCGAACGAGCTCGGCTGCGCGATCGAAGATCGGCAGCAGGCCCGCGACTTCGCGTTCACGGCTACCGGGCGCTAACAGCAGCAAGCGGTCGGCCGGACGCAGGCCCAACTCCTGAACCACCGCGCGGCAATCGCTGCCGGTGGGAATGAGGTCGACCAGGGGATGCCCGACGAATTCTGCCTGGGCAGCATGGAAACGGTTGAATAACGGTGGCTCGAAGGGAAAGAAGCACAGCAGGCGATCGACCGTCTGGCTGATGGTCTTGGCGCGACGCGGCTTCCACGCCCAGACCTGCGGCGCAACGAGGTGGATGAAGCGGGTGCCGCTCGTGCGGAGATCCTTCACTCGACGCAGCAGGCGCAGATTGAAGCCGGGGTAATCGACGGTCAGCACCACGCGTGGTCGACGGGCACGGATCGTGATCGCCATCTTGCGACCGAGAGCGATGAATTCGGGAAGGCGTTTGAGCACGGGGATGAAACCCATGACCGCCAAGCCGTCGATGCCCTGTTCGATTTCAGCACCCGCTGCCTGCAAGGCCGGGCCGCCCATGGCCGCAACGACTAACTGCGGCTGGCGACGCTGCAATTCGCTGACAATAGCTGCGGCATAGGCATCGCCGGAGGTCTCTCCGCAACAGACGAAGAGATCACAGCTCGGCAGCATGCGACTTTAGAGTCCCACGGCCGCGCGCGCGCGCGCCACAGTGGCTTGGATCACGCCGCGTGCACGCGCCGCGCCCCGTGCCAGCACCTCATCGACAAAGGCGGGGTCTGCCAACAGTTCCGCACGCCGCTGACGCGCCGGGGCGAAATGGTCGAGCAACAGTTCAAACAAGGCCTGCTTGGCATGACCGTAACCCAATCCACCCGCACGATAGCGCGCGGCGAGATCCACCGTGCGCGCATCCTCGGCGCCGGCGATGGCGCGGAAGATGCGATAGACCGGACAGGGCTCCGGATCTTTGGCGGCCTCCATCGGCTGC
>CAYQAQ010000089.1:0-9042 GCA_964415495.1 uncultured candidatus Brocadiaceae bacterium
ACATGGGCGCAGGGTAAAAGCATTGCCCCGGTCCGGAAGTCCGGAGGTCCGGAAGTCTCCCGTAACCCGGTGGTGCGGCGCTTAGGGAGGGTCTTCTTCCGTAGGCAGATGATCCGGTTCTTCGCTATTGCCGTCGCGATCAGGACTTCCGGACGGTGGCAGTGAACGATCCAGTGCCTGGTCCAATTCCGCATGATTCCAGCAGATCACGGTCTCGCCTTGACGTGGCTGGACCAGCCAGACGCGCTCCTGCCAGCCCAAAGGACTCCAGCGGCGGAAGGGGACGTGGGTCCAGGCGGCGATGCGCGCGTCGCCGGCAGCAGCCCGTACCTGATCCGGCCCGCGGACGTAGATCGGCAACGGCGTATCGGGAATGCTGGCGGCCTTGGTCGCATAGCGGGTGAAATCGGCCTGCGCCTGCCGCAGCCGCAACAGCAGGTCCCAGCGCGGCAGGACCTCGACATGGAGCAGGCAGAGCAGGGCGCAGGCGAAGATGGTCAAGGTGGTGACGGGTGCCGCGCGCAACCACGCGCGGGCATAGAGCACGCCCCAACCCACGCCCAGGCCGAGTCCCAGGATCACGCCGCCGGCCAAGGCCGGCATGACCCACTCCGGGCCGATCATGACTGCGGGCAGGGGGGCGCCGAGAGCTACCGCGACCAGGGCGAATTGCCGGATTCCCGGCCGATCCGGCACCAACCAGCTTTGCCACCCCGGATCGGCCATGGGGCGATGGTGCGGGGTGGGGTGGCATGGCACCACTGGGAAGCCGGTCCTTGCCGCGGAGGCCGCTCAATCACTGCGCTGGGCTGGCTGGCGATCCCATCTAGATTGCGGTGATGGTGCACCTCGATCGCATTACCACCCGCAGCGGCGACGACGGTACCACCGCTCTCGGCGATGGCCGACGTCTGCCCAAGGATCATCCGCTGATCGCGACCCTGGGTGCGCTGGACGAGATCAACGCCGTGCTCGGCGTGCTGCGCGCGATTGGACTGCCGATGGCGATCGACGCGATCGCCGAGCGTTTGCAGCAGGATCTGTTCGATCTCGGTGCCGATCTGTGCTGTCCGCCGGGAACACCGATCGGCGCACGCGTGCATCGGGTGGGGACCCTGGAAGTCGCTCGTCTCGATGGCTGGATCGCCGCCCACAACGCGGTCCTGCCGCCGCTCCGCAGCTTCGTCCTGCCCGGCGGCACATCGGCGGCGGCGCAGTGGCATGTGGCCCGCACCATCGTGCGGCGCGCCGAACGCGAGCTGGTCACGGCGGCGCGCAGCGGCGATCCGGCGGTCAATCCCGTGTGCGGCGTCTATCTCAATCGTCTGTCGGACCTATGCTTCATCCTGGCGCGGTGCGCGAATGACGATGGCCGCGCCGATGTGCTGTGGCTGCCCGCCTCAGGGTGAGCGGTCGCGCAGGAAATCGCGGGCGGTGGTGCCCATGACGGCGCGGAACACCCGGTGGAATTGCGGATAGCTGCCGAAGCCGGCGGCGAGCGCCGCATCGAGTACGCTCCGCCGTCCGTCAGCGACGAGATCGCAGAAGGGTTCGACGCGGCAGCGGTTGCGGTAATCGGTGAGGCGCACGAATGGCCGCATGCGGGCTGGCGGCCATTGCTCCCTGCCGGTCAGCAGCGTCCGTGAACCACGGTGTCGGCACCATGACCGAGGCGTTGCGAACCAGCCCCCCGCGTCGCGCGGCGAGCACCGCTGGCGTCACGCCGCTAAAGGATCCCAGGTCATCGGCCCGAACGAGGAGGCGGCGCATCACGATAGCCGACCATGGTTCGCGCTCCGTGCCAGCGTCAAAGATGTCCGGTCTGCCCCGGGCCGGGCTTCACGCGCCAGCGGTGGGGTCATTGCCCAGCATCGGTCGCGGTTCATCCAGTCCGGCGATGCGGCGCACCTGCGGATACAGGAACTCGCGGAATAGGATGCGCGCGGTTGCGGCCAGCGCCAGCGCGAGCAGCACGCCGACGCCGCCGAGCAGCGTCCCGAAGGCGAGGATGGCGACCACGATCAGCACCGGATGCATTTCAACGTCTTTGCCCATGATCGCGCCGATCAGTACGGGCTCCAAGGCCGAGATGGTGGCAAAAGTGATGACGACCGTGATGTACTGCCACGGTTCCGCGCCAGCGAGGTAGAGCAGCATGAAGACGGGCAGCAGGATCAATCCCGACGCGAGCGGAATGGCGGTGGCCACGCCCATGAGAATACCAAGGACCAGGAAGCTGGGCGTGTCAGCGATGGCGAAGCCGACGATCGAGACCATGCCGAGGATGGCACAGATCATGAGGCGGCCACGGAAGAAGGCACCAACCACTGCGTTGATCTCGCGCAGAATGCGCAGGGTGCGTTCGCGCTGGTTGGACGGAATATGATCGACGATGCGTTGGCTGACTCGGGCGAGATGCAGGCTGAAGAAATAGGCGTAGACCGGGATCAGCAGCAGGGCGATGCCCCAGTAGCCGATGCGACCGAAGAAGGCGCCGATCTTGCCGAGCATCAGTTGCCCATCGGCAGAGGAAAACGATGCGAGCGAATCGCGCAGCCAGATCTCCGGATCGAAGGCGAAGCCGCCGACGCCGAGCGTGCCCTCCTTCAGCCAGCTCTTCTTGACCATCCACTGTTGGAGCACCGCCAGCTGACTGGGATCGTAGCGATCGTTGCCATTGAGGTCGCGCAGCAGTGGTTCGCCCTCATCCCAGCGTCCGTTGGGCGGCTCGCCGTCGGCTCCCGGCTGATCAACGAAGATGTCGCCTTGGAAGCCGACCCGGTAGAGTTTCACGCCTTCAGTCCAAGCGATGGGCACCGCGAGCGCTGCCACCAGTGCCAACATCAGCGCGCCGCCGCCGAAGACCACGCCCGCAGCGTAATGCCGGGGGATGCGCTTGCGCTCGAACCACGACACCAGCGGCTCGACCATATAGGCCAGCGCCAATCCGATCCCGACTGGGGTTAGCACCCCCGACAGGCGATGCAGCAGCCACAACGCGAGCAGGATGCCGATGGCCTCCAGGGCGATCCGCACCCAGGGGATCTTGACCACATCCAGGATCGTGCGCGGGGTCGACATCGGCGGCGCCAGTGTGTCGGACCCTCGGGCGGATGCCAGCCCGCTGCGGCTGGTTACCGGTTTAGCGCGGTCACCCCATGACCGGTGCCAGTTGTGAAGTCGCGTTGCCATCGCGCTTCGATACCAGCGCGCCAGGTTTCTGCGGCACGGTGCAGGTTGGCGGCCAGGTCGGGGGTATCGACGCTGCAATCGTGGCGTTCACCAGGATCGGTGGCGAGGTTTGCCAGAAAAGCCGGTGCGACCGCATTCTGGGTCTCGACCTCGCGCGGGTTGAGGGTCAGCTTCCAGTCGCCGCGACGGATCGCGGTCTGCTCGCCCAGTTCCCAGAACAGATCGCGTGCAGGCGGTGGTATCGTGCCAGCGAGCACGGCGAGCTGGTCGGCGCCGTCCAATTCCAGGCCCGCAGTGGGGAGGCCGCAGGCCGCGAGCGCGGTGGGCAGCACATCAATGCCGTGCACGGGATCAGTGCACACCCGTCCGGCAGGCAAACGGCCCGGGAAGGCCCAGATGCCTGGCGTGCGGATGCCGCCTTCGAAGAGGCTGAATTTGTGACCGCGCAAGCCGCCAGTGGTGCCGCCGTAATACGGATCGAGGCAGCCGTCGAGCCAGTTGCGGCTCTCACGCGACGGACCGTTGTCGCTGGTGAACAGGATCAGTGTGTCCTCGGCCAGGCCGAGACGCTCGAGTTCGGCGCGCATCGCGCCGACGCCGTCGTCGACTGCAGCGATCATCGCCGCCATGATCTGCCGCGCCCACGGGAGGTGGGGGAAGCGATCACGGTAACGCGCTGGCGCGTGCATGGGATAGTGGGGCGCGTTGTAGGCGACGTAGCCGACGAAGGGTTTTCCGGCCGCGTGTGCAGCGCGGATGTTGGTGAGTGCGTGCTCGGTGATGAGATCGGTGAGGTAATCGCCGCAGCGCCAGACTTCGCGATCGTCCTCCCATAAATCGTGGGTCGGATTGACGCCGGGGCCGGGTTTGTTCATGCCCCAGTAGTAAATATGCGAAAAGAAATCGACGCAGCCAGCGAGATGGCCGAAGCTGCGTTGGAAGCCGTGTGCTTGCGGGCGGCATTCCGGAGTCAGGCCGAGATGCCATTTGCCGCTGAGAAACGTGGCCCAGCCCGCGTCGCCGAGCAGGCGGGCGATGGTCGGCACCTGGGGTGGCAGACCCGAAGCGGTGCGATGGCCGGCGAGGATGCTGCGCACCCCGGCATTGCCGGGATAGCGCCCGGTCAGCAGGCAGGCGCGTGAGGGGCTGCACACCGCCGAACCGGGATAGAAGTCGGTGCAGCGCACGCCATCGGCGGAGAGTGCATCGAGGTGTGGCGTTGCGAGGTCGGCGCTGCCCATGCAGGACAGATCACCATAGCCCTGATCATCGGTGACGATGATGAGAATGTTGGGTTGGCGCATGGCGTGCAGTAGAGCGCTGCACGCTTGATGTGCCAGCGTCCGACGGTTGCAACAGTGTGTGCGTTGAGCTAGCGCTTGGCGGCGATGCCGGGAATCATCTCGGCGACGGTTGGCTCTGGGTGCGCGGCGCGCAGCCGAGCAGGGACCGTCCACGCTGCTCCATGGCCATGGAGCAGCGTACCTGGCGTGGCGACGGCCGCCGTCATGGCCTCATCCAGGCCACGGACGCTGCCATCTGTATTCACGTGGGCAGCGTCGATGGTGGTGATGGGGCCGGCGGCATGCGCGAGATTGACCACCTGGGTATGGGCCCAGGCGTGATCGAGGCGCGCGACGAAAGCATTGCCTCCCAGAATGGCCTCGCGTACCGCGGCGTGCATGCGGGGGCGGCAGTGCGCATCGGCGGCCCAGCCGCGTTCACGGCCATCGGCGCTGCGGATCGTCACCCGGCGATGGAAATCCCAGCGCAAGGTACCGCGCTCGCCGCGGATTTCGATGGTCGGATTGATGGTGTTGGCGCAGGCATGGGTGACCAGGAAGCGGCAGGGAACGGCTTCGACGGTAGTTATGGCGAGGGCGGCGGTATCGCAGCTTTCGATCGGTTTGGCCCGGTATAATTCGGCCTGCACCTGCGTGATCGTGGCGGCACGCGCTTCGTCGGCTCCAGCCAGGAAGAGGATCATCTGCACCTGATGGGCGACCGCGTTGTTGATCGGCGAGTCGAGTACTGGCGTGCCATTGACCTGCAATTTTCCAGCCCAGGCGTTGCGCGTGAAATAGGCCGCATTGCGTGGCCATTGCGCCCAGGCCACGATTTCACGGATCGGCCCGAGCGAACCATCGAGCGCGGCGCGCTTCATCTGCAGGGTCTCGCTGGCGTACAGCGACTGGAAGCCCATGAAGACACGCAGGCCGGTACGGCGCTCGGCGTCCTGCATGGCGCGAACCTCGGCCAGGGTGGCGGCGGCTGGTTTCTCCAGCAGCACATGCATACCTGCTTCGAGTGCGGCGATGGCCATCGGCGCGTGCCAGTGGATGCCGGTGGGAACGACACAGAGCTGGGCTTTCCCGCCCCATGCGGCGAGCATCTCCCGGAAGTCGGTGTGCAGGCGGCAACCGATGCTGGTGAGATGTGCGCAGCGTTCGACCTCCTCATCTTGGTTGATCACCGTCGCCGCGACCAGACGGCACAGGCCGGCGGTGTGACCCTGGGTCAGTTCGGTGTAGTGGGCGCCAGCGAAGCCGGAGACGCCGATGAGGCAGATGTCGATCATGGGGAAGCGGATCCTAGTTCGTTCCGGTGGCGAGCAAGATCGCGCAACTTCTGGTGAATTCACCGGAGCTTTTGGCAAAAGCTCGCCCCATCTGAAAAGCGGCGCTTCGTTTCAGGTCAGGTGAGCTCGACCAGCCAGATCCGCCGGCGGCCATCATGGATGCTATCGATGCTCAACGCCCGGCCATCCGCACGCCAACGCGGATGGAGGTCGCAGCGCAGGTCGCCGGTGACTCCGGGCACGTGGTGCTCCATGCGTGCGACCAGATCGCAGGCGCCGCTGGCGACATCGACCACGGCCAGGGATTGGATGCCTTCTTGGGGATAGGTGTCGGTGACCAGGCGCGCGCCATCGGGACTGAACATCTGGTGACCATGGAAGAACACGCCTGGGGCCAGCACGTGCAGGCGGGGATGTCCGGGCGCATCGCGCAGCACGGTGAATTCGCCGCCGCCCCGTTCGCGGAAATGGCCATCGACCAGGATCTCATCGGGCGTGCGGCCCCACTCCTGATGCGTGACGCCACCGGCCTTCCACCACGCGTGCGGGAGCACGAGGCGTAAATCCGTGCCATCGACGCCGATGGTGAAGAGCCACGTCTTCCAGCCGCCATTGGGCAACAGGTAGCGGAACAGGAACATGATCCGACTGCCGTCGCGATTGAATGCGGGGTGGTCAAGCCACACCCAGGCCTCGGGCAGGTCGTCGGGTTCGCCGATCAGCGCCGCGCATTGCGCGGTGCTGGCGATCAACTGCGTGGAGCCATCGCGCACATCCATGGTCCACAGACCGTCATCGTTGGGGATTCCCGGGACAGCGGTCTCGCGCGTATTGGCCACGGCGGCTGCGGCTGCGGCGGTCGGTTACAGTGATCCGACCGCCTTCACCCGCGCCTTTCGCCGCGTCCATGGCCTGCCGTCGACACGGTGGCGCAGTGAACGGCGCGCGCGTCTCGGTTGACCGCCGTCGCCCATTCCCAAGACCACGCCATGCCCGCCCGCCGCCTCGATCGCCCGCCCCTGGCCGAACGCGCCACCCAGCCGCGTTACGACCTGCCCGCCGACGCGGCGTATATGTTGCGTCCCATCGGCGTGGTGCGCTCGCCGTATCGCATGCGCGAAGATGCGCCGCGCCAAGCCACGGTGGGCGAACCGGTCGAGGCCCAGATCATCCTGCGGCCGGGCTTGCAGAACGCGGCGCAGGACCTTGACGGATTCTCGCGCCTGTGGGTCCTCGCGTGGTTCCACCACAGTCGCGGTTGGAAGCAGCAGATCGTGCCGCCGCGCGATCGGCGCAAGCGTGGGCTGTTCGCGACGCGCGCACCCGACCGCCCCAACCCGCTCGGCCTATCAGCGGTTGAACTGGTCTCGGTCTACGGCACGCGCTTGACCGTGCGCGGCTGCGATCTGCTCGACGGGACGCCGGTGCTCGACCTCAAGCCGTATATCTCGGCGTACGACGCCTTTCCGGGCAGCCTTGCCGGATGGGTCGATGCACTGGTGGAGCCCGGTCCCGATCATCGGGTGCGCAGCGATCCGCCGAACGCACGTCCCGAGGTGTAGGGTGCGGCTACTGGACGCCCGGCGTATCCGTCGCACCATGCGGCCATGCTCGCCAAGCGTGTCATCGTCTGCCTGGATGTGCGCGCTGGTCAGGTGACCAAGGGTGTGAAGTTCCAGGGCAATGTGGATCTCGGCGATCCGGTCGACTACGCGCGGCGCTATTACGAGCAGGGCGTCGACGAGTTGGTGTTCTACGACATCACCGCTTCCGCGGAAAAGCGCGGCTTGTTTCTCGATGTCGTCGAACGCGTCGCTCAGGCCATCTTCATTCCGTTCAGCGTCGGTGGCGGCATCCGCTCGGTCGAGGCCATGCGCCAAGTGCTGCTCGCCGGGGCTGAGAAGGTCTCGGTCAATTCGCCCGCGGTGCGCGACCCCGACCTGCTCGATGCCGGGGCGAAGGCCTTCGGTGCCCAGTGCGTGGTGCTGGGCATCGATGCCAAACGCGTCGAACCCACCGCAGCCATTCCCAGCGGTTACGAGGTCTGGATCGACGGCGGTCGCACGCCGACCGGCAAGGACGCGCTGGCCTGGGCGGTCGAAGCCGAACAGCGCGGTGCGGGCGAGATCTGCCTGAACGCCATCGACACCGATGGCGTGCGCGATGGGTACGAACTGACCATCACGCGCTTGATCGCCGATGCCGTCGGTATTCCGGTGATCGCCAGCGGCGGCGGCGGCACGCCCGCACATCTGGTCGACGCGGTGACGACCGGTGGCGCCGACGCGGCGCTGATTGCGAGCATGGTGCACTACGGCGACTATACGATCCCGCAGATCAAGGATGCGATGCGCGGGGCGGGCGTATGCGTTCGCTAATCGACGTCCGGAAGTCCGGAAGTCCGAGAGTCCGGAAGTCGGCGTATGCGTGGGGTGTGCTGCTGATCTGGGGGGCATTGTCTGCGGCGGAGCCGGTGGTCGGCGCACCGACGCCGGCAGGCGAGGTCGATCCCGTGACGCAGCGGCGTGCCGCCGAGATGCTGGCGGAAATGGCGACCGCCGAAGGCGCGGAGCCGGCTGGCCCGGTCGATCCTGTGCTCGCCGAACGCATGGCTGGCATCGAGGGCTGGCTGCGTGAGATCGCCCTGCTGCTCGACAAGAATGAGCCAGCGGCGGCGGGCGAGCGCTTCCTGCTGGCCAGTGAAGCCCTCAAGGCGTTGGACGCCGACCAGCGCATGGCCTTGGGCCGACGCTACGTGCTTGCCCGTGACCGCCTCCAAGGTTTCGCCCGCGCCTTCGCGGAAGATCCCGAATAGGAGACCTCCGGACCTCCGGACCTCCGGACCTCCGGACCTCCGGACTTCCGGACCGATTGAAAGGCACGGTCCGTGCTTACCTTTCCGACGAGCGGGCCATCCTGACCCGCTCTTACGGAACGGTGCATGGCTAAACGCGATTACTACGAGGTTCTTGGTGTCAGCAAGGACGCCAACGAGGACGCCATCAAGAAGGCGTACCGCAAAATGGCCATGCAGTTTCACCCGGATCGCAATCCGGGCGACAAAGAGGCCGAGACCAAGTTCAAGGAAGCGGCCGAGGCCTACGAGGTCCTCGCCGACGCCGACAAGCGCAAACGCTACGACCAGTATGGCCACAAGGGTGTCGACGGCATGGGCCACGCCGGCGGCGGCTTCCAGTCGATGGACGACATCTTCTCGGCCTTCGGCGACGTCTTCAGTGGCGGGCGCGGCGGCGGCGGCTCGATCTTCGAGG
>CAYQAQ010000090.1:0-8984 GCA_964415495.1 uncultured candidatus Brocadiaceae bacterium
TCTGCGATCCGAAGCTGCCCCTGCGCGCCATGGTCTTCAAGATCATGAACATGCCCGGCATCGGCGACGTCAGCTTCATCCGCGTCTATCAGGGCAACATTAAGGAAGGCGATCAGCTGATCTGTCTGCCCTCGCGCAAGACCGAGCGCTCCAGCCGCATGATCAAGTTGACCGGTGTGACTCCCGCCAAGGTCGAAGAGGCCGGCGCCGGTGACATCATCGCTATGGTTGGTCTCAAGAGCACCCAGACGGGTGACACCATTTGCCACGTCAGCGACCAGACCCCGCAGGTCTTGGAAGGCATCAGCTTCGCCAAGCCGGTGATCTCGATGGCCATTGAACCCAAGTCGAACGCCGACAAGGAAAAGATGGCCTACGCCCTGGCCCGCCTCGAACGCGAAGATCCCACCTTTAAGAAGTGGGTCGATCCCGAGACCAGCCAGCTCATCATCGCGGGCATGGGCGAGCTGCACTTGGAAGTGCTCAGCCATCGTATCCGCGACGAATACAAGGTCGACGCGGTCGTCGGCAAGCCCAAGGTCAGCTACCGCGAGACGATCACCAAGGCGATCGAGATTCGCGGCAAGTACGTCAAGCAGTCGGGCGGCCGCGGTCAGTACGGCGATTGTATCCTCAACATCCGTCCGCTCTCCGACGAGGAGAAGGCGGCTGGCAACGAGTACCTGTTCGTCGACAACATCAAGGGCGGCACGGTGCCCAAAGAGTACCGTCAGCCGATCAATGAAGGTGTGCAGTCGTCCTTGCAGCGTGGCTACCTCGCCGGCTTCCCCTGCATCAACGTGCACGTCGAGCTGATCGACGGTTCGTACCACGACGTCGACTCCAGCCAGGAAGCGTTTATCGCTGCTGGTCAGCTCGCCATCCGCGAGGCCTACCCCAAGCTCGGCGTGCAGTTGCTCGAACCCTGGATGTTGGTCGAGGTGGAAACCCCGGACGAATTCACCGGTTCGGTCATGGGTTCGCTGCAGGCCAAGCGCGCGATCATCACCGAGACCCTCAAGCGCGGCACGAACAACATCGTCCGCTGCGAAGTCCCGCTGAGCGAAATGTTCGGCTACACCACCGAACTGCGCTCCTTGTCGCAGGGCCGCGCCGGCTTCTCGATGGAACCGTCTGAATACAAGCCGGTGCCGAACTCGATGGTCGAGAAGCTGTCCAAGCAGGCTTGATCGGTTTCGGGTTTCGGATTTCGGGGCCTGGCGGCTGCATAACCGCCAGGCCTTTTTGTTCTCGGCCGATGGAGCAGGGGGAAAAGGCGCGGGGATGCGCATCCCCAGTCGTTGCAGTGCTATAGATACGTAGACGTTCGGTAGGGTAGAATGTTTTGGAAAGGACATCCTTAGCCCTGCGGGCCTAGTGTCCTGTCCCAGAAAAGTCTTTCATTCTGCTTGCAATGGGAGGGAATTTCATGTGTGGCATATTGTTACTACTGCACCGGCCCGTGGCAGCGATCGCTGGTCAACCCTCTCGTAAATATAGCTTGACCAATCAAGCGTATCACAGACGAAAGGGCCATGAATCTGAATCGGACCAACAGCGTTGTGTTGACCGCGGTCCTGCGCCGGAGTCTGCTACTTTGCGCGCTTGCCCTCTGCATCCAGGCGGCTGAGCCGACGATTACTCAGGTGGCGCCGGATACGGGTGCTTCCATGAGCGATGGCAACACCAGCGCGACGGTTTTAACTTTTGCAGGTACCTGCGATGTGGGTGCCACCGTCGTGCTTCTGGCTGGTGCAGATGACCCGCCAACAGCCGTGGTCGCTACGGCAACGGTGCTCGGCACAACCTGGTCAGCCGAGTGGAATAGTGGCGTGATGACGCCCGCGTTCCGCTTTGTGCGCGCCCGTGCGACCGTAGGCGCGGTATCCACCAGCAGCCTTAGCACGGTCCTCTTTATCGATCCGGTGGCCGATGCGCCGAGTATTATCGGTCTTTCTCCGCAAGGCGACGTTGGGGTGACCAACGCGCCCCGACCAACGATCAATGGTCTGGCGAATCCTGGCGCAACCGTCAGTGTCCTCGTTGACGGGGATCCGGCCGCGCCCAGCACTGTGGCGGATGCGGTGACGGGTGCCTGGAGCGTGATGCTTGCGGTGGATCTGCTGACGGGTGCCAACGCCGTGTCGGCGACGCAAGACGATCTCGCTGGCAACGGGGAGAGTGCGCAGTCTCCGACGTTCACGGTCATCGTGGACACGGTGATCAGCGAGATCGTCCTGTACGGGGCGCCTACCGGACTGATCGGCAACGCGCAACCGACGTACAGCGGTAAGGCTGAGCCTGGTGCGACGGTGACGCTGCGTACGGGGTCAATTGCCGGCACCGTGCTCGCGTCCACGGTCGCGGCCGCTAACGGCCTGTGGTCGTTGCAGCCCATCGCGCCGCTTGCCGAAGGAAGCCACACGCTGTTCCTGGTCGCTACGGACGCGGCCGGAAACCTCGCCGCGTCACCTGCCCAAAATGTCACCGTTGATTCGATCGTTGTCGCCACGCTAACGATCACCGGTTTTGATACCGATTTTGGTCCGGTCCCTGCTGGTGGGACCACGAACGACCGCAGTCCCCGTCTGGTCGGCACCCTGGCCGATGTCGAGCCGGGCGTTACCCTGCGTTTTGCCGTCAATGGTATCGCCGTCGGCACGCTGCCAGGAACCGCAGGACCGTGGACGTTTCAGCTTCCCACCCTCAATGATGCAACGTACGGGGTGACGGTGTCCGCCGTCGATGCCGCTGGCAATACGCTCACCGAGGGCCCGGCCGCCATCACGATCAACGCTCCTGCGGCATCAGACGCGGATCGTTTCACGCCGCAGTTTGACGGCGAAATAGGCGGTGGGCTGACCATGGTGACCAACGACGCGACACCAACCATAGCCGGGTTTGCCCGACCGGGAGCGAGCATGTCAGTGAGCCTGACCGTGGTTGTTCCAGGGTCGGATCCTGGGGCTGTACCTGCTGTGGTTGCCGATGCCGAAGGTCGATTCGCTTTCACGGCACCGTCACTCACTGACGGCACCTACACATTCGTGCTGACCAATGCTGACGGAACCTCGCCAACGTTTACGTTGGTGATCGATACAGTGACTCCCACCGGACCGACGGCAGTGACCATAACCAACGATACGGGTGCCTTGGCAAATGATCGCATCACGAATGATGACCGTTTGGTGTTCAACGCCACCGGAATAGCTGATGCGGTGCCGTCCTCTGGGAGCCTGGTCGCCACGCTGCGTCTCGATGGCGTTGTCGTGATGACGGCCGCTGTGGCAGGGGGTGCAGCCAGTTTCGATCTCACAAGTCGGGTGTTGCCGGATGGGATTTATGCTGTGCAGGTGTCGGTCGCTGACGCGGCCGGCAATGGCTCACTACCTTTCGCGAGCACGCTCACGGTCGACCGATTCATTGATCCGCCATTATTGAGCCGCGTGGTGCCTGATACCGGACGATTTGCAAATGACCGAATCACTCAATCGAGCGCTGCAACAGCCATCGAGGGTCGGACTGAGCCGGGCGCCAGCGTCACGGTGACCCTCACCGGCCCCGCTACGATCGAGGTCACTGTGGTGGCTGATGCGGTGACTGGTGCATTCAGTGCCCCGATCGGGGCCCTCGCCGGGGGGACGTGGAGCGTGAGCGCGGTGGCGACCGACCTCGCCGGCAATACCAATCTGCTCGGCACGCATCCCAATGTCATGAACCCGCGCCCGGCGGTCGCGATCAGCCTGGTGGTCGACAACACCGCCCCAGCGACCCCGACCTTGACCGGTGTTTCCGCCGACAGCGGAGTTCTTGGCGATTTCATCACCAACGATACCACCCCGGTGATCTCGGGTGCGGCTGAGCCTGGCAGTGAGGTCGAGGTCTTTATCGGTGGGGTCAGCGTCGGTACGGTGATCGTTCCAGGCTCTGGAAATTGGACGTTCCCCCTTGGCACCCTGAGCGATGGTAACTTTGCGATCACGCTGCGCACCACGGACCCGGCCGGCAACCCATCGCCACTGTCCGCACCCCAAGTGCTGACCATCGATACGGTTCCGCCGGCGATCGCCATCGCTTCCATCGTCGATGACACCAATGGCACTCTGGATGGGCTCACCGTCGGGACGACCAGCGACCGCAGGACCAATGATACCAATCTGCAGGTCAGCGGCACGACGGAAGTTGGAGCGGTCGTGGTGTTGTTGGTCGATGGGGTCGAGGTGGGTACCGATAGCGATCTGAATAGTGCGTGGAGCCTTGCTACCGGCGTGTTGGCCAATGGCAGCCGCGCCATCGCGGCACGGGCTACGGACGTTGCCGGCAACATCCAGACAGTGAGCCAGGCCTGGGTCATCGATACCAGCATGGCAGCGCCCGTGGTCAGTTCGGTCATTCCCAATCGTGGTTTCGTCGCGGGTTCGGGATCCTTCACCACCAATGCCCCGTCGCCGACGATTGCCGTCACGGCAGAGGTCGGCGCGGCGGTTCAACTCAGTTTCAAGCTCACGACGGATCCGGATGTGCCCGCCTCGTGGACAGTATTGCCGGCGAAAGCCGCGCTAGGCGGAGCGACGTCGTGGGCAGAGGCGGATGGGCTGACCTTCCCCGTTCTCGAAGGGGACCGGCTGACCTTCGATCTTCGTATCGCTGGCGTCGATGTGGCCGGCAATGCGAGTGCGTTCGGCGCCGCCACGGTGGTCGTTGACCGTGCGGTCCCTGCCGTGGCGCCCGAGATCACCGTGGTAGGGCCAGATACCGTCCCATTCAATCAGGCACCGTGGAATGCCGCGCCGTATACCAGTGATCGCATCACCAGAGACAACCGTTTGGTGGTGACCGGTACCGGTGCGCTGGCCGGGGCAGAGGCTTATGTGCGGATCTATGTCAACGACGTGCCACGTGGATTCGTCGCGACCCCCGCTGGCGGTGCGTGGAGTCTCAATCTGGGTGCTGCTCCCTTCAATGTCGCCGTGCCGACCGGGCCTTTGATCATTACCGCGCGCAATGGCGATCTTGCCGGCAATGAGGGGCCCGCATCGCCTGGGTATGCATTGACGGTCGATCGCACCCGGCCCACCGTGACGATCACGGGCCTGACCAGCCTGGACACCGGCCGATCCGCGAGCGACCGGATTACCCAGGCGACCCAGGCGGTCGTCAGTGGAACGGCACGCGATGACGGAGCAGATGATGCGGATGTGCCCTTGGTTCGGGCAGTCTTGCGGCAGGGCGCCACCACCATCCAGACGACCGTGTTTGCCACCACCGAAGCTGGTGTCAATGACACCTGGACCTACACCACGCCAGCTGGCCTGAGTGACGGCGTGTATCAGATCACCGCCACCAGCTTCGACATGGCCGGTAACGCATCCGTTAACGTCAATCTGACGTTCACCGTCGACACCGTAGCCGCAGCGGTGAGCGATCTGGCCCTGACCTCGGCGACCGATACCGGCAGTTCGACCAGCGATCGTGTCACGCGATTGCCGCGGCCAGTGCTGACCGGTGCAGCGGTTGAGACGCAAGCCATCGTGCGGGTGTATCGCAATACGGTCGCTGGCGCGCTGATCGGTACTGCGACGGCGGCTGCGAATGGTACCTGGACGCTCGCGCTGACCGAAGATCTGGTCGAAGGCGAGAACCTCTTAGCGGTGACGCAAGAAGATCTGGCCGGCAATGTCAGTGTCGCAGGCACCGTGGTGATCACACTCGATTCGCTGCCGCCTGCGGTGGCCGTCATCAGTGGCTTGACTCCGGCGAGCGATAGTGGTGTTGCCGATGATGATCGTACCAATGTAGCCAGCCCGGTGATCAGCGGCGTCATCGCCGATGATACCGATCGCGTGATCATCACGGCGGTGGGGCCAGGCGGCACTATCGTCACCGTGACCGTGAATCCGGGTCTGGGTGCGACCACGTGGGAAGCGACCCTGGCTGACCTGCCTGAAGGCATCTGGAGCATCACGGCGGTCGCCGTCGATCTGGCAGGCAATGCTGCGCTGCCGAGTGCGCCCTATGTGCTGACCGTCGACCGCACCGCTCCGGCGGTTGCATTCGTTGGCCTGACTCCCGGTACCGACACGGGCGTACTGGGCGATTTGCGGACCAGCGACGTCCGTCCGACCTTGAGTGGGACAGCGGGTGCGGATGCGACCGAGGTCACGCTGACCATTGGTGGCGGAATCGGTACGGTGGTGGTCCCGGTCAGCGCCGGCATGTGGAGCTGGACCCCCGCGACGGACCTGGTGGACGGCGACTATACCATCGTCGCTACCGCGAGTGATGCCGCCGGCAATGACTCGGCGCCGACCGCGCTGGTCACCCTGCGTATCGACAGTCAGCCGCCAACGGCCCCGGCGGTCACCGCCATCACCACGGACAGCGGTATTCCCGGCGACTTCGTGACCAACGACACCACCCCGATCATCGCGGGAACGGCGGAGGCAGGCAGCACCGTGGTCGTCTTCATCGACGGAGTGGAAATCGGTACGGTACAAGCAGACGGCAGCGGGTTGTGGCAGCTGGATCTCGATAGCGCGGACAGAGACCTTGCCGATGGCAGCTACACGGTCACGGTCACGGCGACGGACGCGGCCGGAAACACCTCGCCATCCTCGGCGCCGCAGACGTTGACCATCGATACGCAGACGCCGATCCCGGCATTCCTGCGGCTTGATACCGATACCGGCAATCCCACGGATGCCGTGACCGCGGATCGGACCCCGACGATTTCCGGCTCGGCTGAGCCCGGGGCCACGGTGACGGTCATCGCTCAGGGACCGGGTGGACCGCACATGGTGGTGGTTATCGCTGGACTGGACGGCACCTGGACCACGGCTGAACTGCCGTCGTTAGCCGATGGCACCTGGATCTTGACGGCCAGTGCAACGGACACTGCCGGCAACAGTTCGGCGGTTTCAGACGGTTGGGAGATCACCATCGATGGCACCGCACCGGAGGCACCGGAGATCGCGGCCATCGCCGATGATACGGGCACTCCGGGCGACTTCATCACCAATGATCGCACGTTGATTGTCAGCGGTACGGGGGAGCCCCTGTCGACGCTGAGGTTGACGCGTGATGGTATTGAAGTGGGCCAGGTGCAGGTTGCCGCGGACGGAACGTGGAGCGTCGATCTCACCACGACGGCATTGCCCGGCGGTACCTATATTTTCGTCGCGACCGCCACCGATCTGGCCGGCAATGTTTCCGCTCCATCAGTGGAGCAGCCGGTCATCATCGATAGCGATCCCGATCCCATGCCTGTGATCACTGGGATTAGCCCGGACACGGGTGCTTCGGCGACCGATAATATCACCAGCGCAACGACACCGAGTGTGAGCGGCATAGGGATTCCCGACAGCACCATTGAACTGCGTGTCGGCAATGCCGTGGTGGGAACAGGCATCGTCGCCGGTGATGGAACCTGGTCCATACCGGTCGGCGGGCCGTTGACCGATGGCGTCTATGCATTGACCGCGGTTGCCATTGATCCTGCCAGCAACCGCAGTCCAGTGAGCGCGCCGGTGGCGTTGACCATCGATACCGTGCCGCCGATCACCACCGTCACCGCTATCGGCACCGATACCGGCGTGGTTGGTGATGGCATCACCGCCGATCCGACTTGGATTGTGGTTGGCACAGGCGACCCCCGATCGCTGGTGACCATTCGCATCGACGGCCTGGTGGTCGGCCAGACGACGACCTCGGCGAGTGGGATATGGACCTTCGATGCCAGCGCGATCACCCTCCTTGATGGCGAGCATACCGTCACCGCTTCAGCGCAGGATCTAGCGGGCAATCTCGGCGCCGTATCCGCACCGTTGGCGACGATCGTCGATACCCAGGTCGGCCCGCCGCTGATCGCCAATATCGATGCGGATAGCGGAGTCCGTGGTGACCTGCTGACGAACGACACGTCGCCAACCGTGGTCGGCAGCAGCGAACCCGGGGCTCGGGTGACCCTCAGCGTCGGCGGGGTGGCGATTGGCTTTGTGGTTGCCGATAGCGCGGGCATCTGGTCGTTTCCAATCCCGGGCCCCTTGCCCGACGGCGAGCACACGCTCGCCGCGACCCAAGTCGATGTTGCTGGCAACGGACCGTCAGCGGCGGGAGTCGCCGTGATCACGATTGACAGCCAGATCACGGTGCCGCAGATCCTCGGGATCAGCGACGACACCGGCACCTCGCCGAGCGATGGGGTGACCAGTGCTGGTACATTTACCGTCAGCGGGACAGCAGAGCCGGGCGCGACCGTGGCGGTCCGCGTCGATGGTGCCGTAGTCGGCTCGGTCATCGCGACTATGGAAGGATCCTGGAGTCTGCCGATCACGGTCAGTGAAGGCACCCACACCATCACCGCCACGGCCGAGGATGCCGCGGGGAACCAAGCGACCTCGTCGGTTGCAAGCGTGGTGGTTGATCAGACGCCACCGCCGGCTCCGGTCATCGTGGCGTGGAGTGCGGACACTGGCGTGCTTGGCGACGGCATCACGAATGACACCACACCGACCGTGAGTGGGACGGCGGAACCAGGCGCCATGGTGACGATCTTCGTCGATGGCCTGGCTGTGGGCACTATTGTGGCTGACTCGTTGGGCGCTTGGTCGGTGACGCTGCCAGCCCTGGCAGATGGGGCGCGGAATATCACGGCAACGGCCAGTGATGCGGCTGGCAACGTCGGCGTGGCATCCCCGCCCACCACGATCACCATCGATTCGCTCACCAGCGTGCCGGTTGTCGCCGGCATCGCACCAGATACCGGACGCTCTGCGACCGATCGGCTCACCAACGCTGACACCATTACGGTGAGCGGGAGCGCTGAGCCGGGCGCCACCGTGAGTGTGCAGGTGGATGGCACCGTGGTTGCGACCGTGGTTGCGGATGGCACCGGGGTATGGACGACCACCCTGACTCCCGCTGCAGATGCGGTCTTGGCCTTAAGTGCCAGCGCCGTTGATGTCGCCGGTAATATGGCGGGTCCA